>CAJUDU010000008.1 GCA_910584935.1 uncultured Butyricicoccus sp.
ATTTTATCACTTTCTTTTTGTGTTGAAGGTGTCAACTTTATTTATACAACATCACTTCCGTTTTTACGGCTATCCCTGTCAATCCAGACCCTCAGACTGCTATGACGGTTCTGTTTCCTTGTCGGATTTTCAGAGCCGCTTTTCTCATAGCTCCCATAGCCGCAAGATTGCGGCGCTCCGCTTTAGAGCAATCTCCGTTTAGAACTGCTGAAACGAGCGTGATGTGCTGCCGGTATGTGACGTTCGCCATTTTCTACTTTCCCGTGGCTGGATTCGCTCCGGGTATCGGCAAAGATAGAGCCTAACGCTAACTTTGTCAGGAGCGCCGGTAGGGTTTAGCTTCCATACGCCGGGGGCACTGTCTGGACCCAATCTCTGGCTGGCAAGCAGGCAATTCCGCGTTCATCCTCATGCACATCTTTTCATCCCTCCACGCCGCCTCCCATGAAGCTCGGAACGGCCCGTGTACTCCGTCATGCTATGGTTGCCCTCCAGGTTTCCCTTTCGGGGTTAGTCGGGGGATGATGGGTTGCGTTTTGTGGTCTGTGCGAGTCTCTTTTTTCCACATGGATTGACCACCGCGTGATACCTTGTCCACCACTTGCTCATGGTGAGATTTCAACAGCTCCGGCGTCACTCTGCCCTTACGGACGCACTAAACTTGCCATACGATCTGGTTGTGCTATGCTAATCTGAAGCCGTTTACCCTTCAAAACAGCAAAAAATTAACGCCGGTCAGTCTGAAACTGACCGGCGTTAATTTGTTTGTAGAAAGCAAAATATGCTTTCAAAGTTTATTCATCTTCTTTGTTTTTGCGAGGTTTGAGCACCCCAATCCCGAGAATTGATGCAAAACATAATCCAAGCCAGAACCATGGATGATTTGGATCATCTGTCTTTGGTGTGGTGTCCAGACGTGCAAACGGTGTCGGGGTTGGTGTTATGGGTGCCAATGGAGTTGGTTCTTCCGGAATATAAACATATTCTTCATTTTCCGGGTCCCAAGTCTTAATATAAGTCTGTGGGACATCTTCATCAATAATGGTGATTTCTTCCGGGCTGTCTGGTTCATTCGGATCAGGTTCTTCACCAGGATAATATACCTGCGGCGTTGGTGGTTCATCAATTTCCGTATCTGGGGTCGGACGGCGTCCGCCGCCGCCACTGCGGTAGTTATCAAAGGCTGCTGTGCTGGTAGTGCCTGCTGTAATGGTACCAGTACCGCCAGTTACCGTTGGGCTGTAATCGCCAGCTTCTTCTGTGACTTCATACGTTGTGCCTGCTGGTAAACCGGAAATCGTAATCGATTGCCCATGACGGAGCAGGAATGTTGCTGTGCCATTTTCGACATTGCCTTCATGGGAACCTGTATACGGATAGGTTCCAGCCAGAAGATTGCCGCTTGCATCACGCAGGGTAACAGTGAAGGTGAAATCACGCTGGGTGCTGCTGCGGTTGCCGCTGACAGTTTTGGTGATGGTCAGTGCGCCAAATTGCGGTTCAGGCGACTGTTCATCCTTATGGTTTGTAAATGTGACAGAAGCCGTTACATCCTTTTGGATGCTGCCTGTCGCTTCATTGCTGACAATCGTACCGGTACCCGCGACAGTTGTCGTATAACCATCTTGATTTGCTTTTTCTTCGGATACTTTGTATTTCGTTCCGATTGGCAAATTGCTGATTGTTATAGACTGTCCATGCTTCAATTGAACGCCTGATGCCAGTAACTGTGCAATATCCAATGGTGCAACACCTTCAGAACCTGTTACCGTGATATCCGAATTTGTAGTTGACAACGGCGTGTCATCTGCATTCAGCAATACCAGATTAAACTGGAACGGTTTATCCTTGTCGCCTGCGCCAGTAACTTGTTTGCTGATGGTCAAACCACCAATATCAGGATCCTTTTTATTCACGAATTTAATTTCGACATTATCGTTCATTTTGCCATTCGTGCTGGCTGCCAGTGTGACAGATTCCGCGCCTTCCGGCACAGGTGTCGTTTCAGTATCTTGCCCAGCATTTTCTGCTTGGCTGCTGATGCCCCCAGAATTTTCCTCATCTTTGTCAGAGGCTTCATTATCATTTGTGTTTTCGTCAGGTTTTTCGGCATCTTGCACGGTGGCACTTGTAGTGACTGCTGCCTGATAGCCATTTGTCGCAATTTCAGATACCTTATATTGCGTATCAAAAGGCAATCCTTTAATCACTGCTGTTTCTCCATGCTTCAGTTGAATTTCGCCTACACCATCCGCCAATTTCAGTTCAACCGTTTGGTCGCCTTTGGTATAGATAACCTTCTCCAATCCTTTTTCAGATTTATCCTTTAATTCTATCTGGAAAGTAAATGGAGTGGTATCCTCAGCAATTTCAGCACCATTTTGGTTTTGGACACGCTTATTGATTGATAAATCAAAGAGTTTCGTATTCGTAAATACTACGCTTCCACCCTTACCATCAGCTGCCACTTCTCCTGTTGCTGTGCTGCCATCCTTCACCTCATTATTTATCAGGAAGTTGGTGGAGAATTCTGTGGCATCTACGTCAAGTTCTTCTATGGTATACTTCGTACCAGCTGGAATTCCTGTGAAAGTAATAGTTTGCCCATGCTTCAAGGATATTAGAGCGGTACTGTCAGGGAAGTTTAACATACCTTTGCCAATCTGTTCAGTGATTTCCCCAGAACTCTGTTCGGATTCTACAACTTTTGTTTCTTTCATTGTATAGGGGAATTCTAGCAACCCCATTGGGTCATCTGAACCCTGGTTGGTGATATTGAGTGGAAAACCATTTTCATCAGCAAGGGTAATTTTGAATGTCCATTCTTTGTTTTTATCAGCTGCTGTACCTTCGACATTTTTGGAAATAGAAAGCTCTAAATCATAAATATTTGTGAACACAACTTCGCTAAGATACCCATTGGTTATGCCATCTGCTTTGTTTGATTCTTCAGGTTCTATGCTGGCAGAACCAGATACTGTATCCGTAGAAGGTGTATCGCCGCCTATAGCTGTTGTAATGCTGGAGAATACACTGTTTGCATGGTTTTCGCCTTCTGTAACAGTATAATGTATACCAACTGGAAGCTCGCGGAATACAACATATTCATCTTTCTTAAGTGTTACAAATACTTCACCATTTGCATTTGGTTCCAAAGAAGATTCATTTCCATCGCGGAGTAACTTAACTGTGCCTGTATATGGGTTGCCATCATTGGTCTTGAAAGCTACAGTAAAATGGAAGTCGTTGTCCGTTTGCTTGCCATCACCGATAACCTTCTTTTCAAGTGTAAAGTTACTTGTTTCTTCGCCAATGATTAAGGTGCCATTACAGCCGACACCACCGCCAGGAACACCGCCGACAAGGTCGCCAGTTTTGTTTCCAACAATATGCAGTCCGCATGAAGTGGTAGCGCTTTGCCCCTGTGCAGTTGTAAGACCACTCAAAAGGGTCATTCCACTACCCGCCGGAATAATCCGATTTAAATCTTCCGCAGTAGCAAGCCGTCCTTCCGTTTTCCAGTTATACTTGTAACCATTAAGAGTATAACTTGCAATATTGACAGGAACTGCATGTTTTTGACCAACTGAAGTCGAAATATAAACGCTATCATCATAAATTACAGCACCATTTTTGATGTAAATACGTACATCAGAGGTTGGGCAGGCTGCAATGCCAGTGCCGCCAGTAGCACCATTATTTGTAATCTCAACGGTTTTCAGTGTTAATGTTGCCTCTTTATTGACATAAATGCCGCCACCGCCAAAATATGCGTCTGTCCAATACGCATTATTAATGTTGCATTTATTTTTAATGATATTGCCGCCAGTGATCAGTGCTTCACTGCCAGACCAAACCGCAATACCACCGCCATTACCAGTTGATCTGTTCTCTTGAACTGTACCACCAGACATTGTTAGACGCATGCCCTTATGCTGTGCAATACCACCTAAAGCAATACCACCACCGAAAGCCAATTTGCCTACAGTTTCGTTATCCATAATAAGACCATCTATCATATTCATGGAACCTGTTTCGTCAATGCAGATACCGCCGCCAGTGCTCTGGATATTTGCGGCGCCTGTGTATGCGGTAGCTCTGTTATGGGAAACTTCACCACCTGACATGGTAACGCTACCTGTGCTGTATACGCCGCCGCCGGATTCAATGGTGCTGTTTTGCTGGATAATACCTCCAGCAATAACCAGGCTGCCCTGGTTATTGATTGCACCACCGCGAGGTGAGCCTGTATTCTTATTGTTTCGCAAGTCTGCACCATCGTTAATCTTTAATATTGCGCCTGGGTTTACAATAATTAGCGGAGCTTTGGCTTTAATGGATTCATTTTTCCCACCGTCAATAATAACATTCTGCAACGTAAGATCTCCATTTACCCGAATGAGGGCGCCTGTAAATTCCTTATATCGTTTCCAAATGCCGCTGATATCATCCCCGGCACGCATATCAAGCGTATCAGTTCCATCAACAGTGACAGTGTTTACCACATAAACAGTATTTAAATTACCATCTTGAAGCTTTGCCCGCACACCTTCCAATGTCTTTACTGCATGGGCAGGATCCAATCCGTTATTTTCATCATTTCCGTTTACACCATCTACATAAATCGCTGTGCCAATTTCGCCATCGAGATTTATTTTGTGTAAAACGATTTTACCATCAATAACTTTTACAGTTGTTAGATATTTGTAATCAACACCTTGATACTCAAGTTTTGCACCAGAACCAACTTTCCAGTCTGATGTTTCAATTTGATCTTCAATGATCTGGTAATCTGATATACCTGTAATGAGGATAACGTCATCTACTGGCGTTGTTGGGTTCGCATAAGAAGCTATATTTTGACTATTAATAAAGGAATTCACAAAATTCAGTTCATTTACTTTGAATTTTGAACCCACTTGTATTACAGAGGTTTCTTCTCTGTGGAGTTCAAGCTTCCCAATTTCACTGTCCAAATATATGCTGGAGGCCTCATCCTTCGGAGTTATTTTCATTTCTGCTACAGGTGCATTAATATATGCTTTGTTATAGCGGTTTTCCCCTTGAGCAATCCCGGTCTGCGTCAAGTCAAGTTTGTCAATTTTTGCATTCACATACAATGTGTTTGTATTTGCTACAGCACCACTTGAAGGAAAATTCTGTTTAACGTAAAGGTCTTTCACAGGACCGTTGATATTTAAAGTCTTATCATATGCAGAAGAAAGTGGCATTGCATAATTCATGTCCACAGATAATAGACCCAAAGAACCTGTTTCATGAACTGTAAATGCACCATTATTCAAATGCACATTAGAAAGCCCAGTTACATGGCTGTTAATATTTATGTTACCATAACTTATAACATTGCCAATCGCTACATCGCCATTCAGATTTAATGTAGCATTTGTACTGGTGATAACCTTTCCTTCTATTTTACCATTTCCTGTAAGTGTCAAAGAATAATCGTTATCTTTGACCTGGAATATACCATACGCATCACCATACTTATCTGCTGTGTCAGTTGCAGTAATGGTATAACCATTCATATCAACAGTAATGTTTTGGGCTGTAATCTTTACAGCATCTTTAACGATGGTGCTATTTGGCGTACTAAGCACATACATGCCGCCACTTTCCACATCTTGAAGCAGCTTTACAGTTTCATTGTCTTTTACTGCCTCCATGGCTTCTTTGAAGGTCATATAAGCAGTGCCATTGATTTCAGCCACAGGGTCAGGTACTGCCGCGCCTTCTTCTACAAACCAATCACTCTTTTCAGTCATACTACTGAGTAGCAAACCATCTGGATATTCTTTCGTGCCATTTTTCCATACATAGTTTTTCAAATTTACGCCGTCATCAGACATTGTACTGGCTGAAGGGATTTTAATGATTTGACCGCTGTTCACACGAATATCATTTGCCGCGCCTGCTTTTGTATTGTTATACAGAGCGCCGCCGCTCATGGTGAAATCTGCTCTTCTAGCATAAACACCGCCCCCGGCAGTATCACCTGAATTGGTACACTTGTTGTTTTTAATCACAGTGTTGTTGGAAATTATTGCCGGTCGTTTGTTTGCGTGTTTTGGATTGTTAATATAAAGAGCACCTGCGTTTTTCGCTACGTTATTAGCAATTTGGCAATCATTTAATATAACTGTAACAGGTTCATTTTTACTGGTGGTGTTTTTTTCAAACCCGTTACAAATAGCACCCGCATTACCCCAACCTATGTTATTTTCAAATACACAATTGGTCAGTGATACAGTTCCCTTTGCTGCTGTGTCGTTAATATAGAGGGGAGCTTTTGAAGAAGTAGCTTTGCTTGTGTTATCCTGAAATTTGCAACCAATAAATTGCAAATCACCAGTTCCAACAGCACTCAACGCACCAATCCTGCACTTAAATTCTACGATATTACTTGTATTTGTATTATCATAGAATCTACAGTTTTCAACGGTTAAACTGCTACTCTGTAAATATGCAGCAAGACAACTTGCACCAGTATAACCTGTGAAATTTATGTTGCGCAAATATGCCTGATAATTCCCGTCATTTTTGATGTTAATGCCTTGCGTACCTGAATTAGATGCACCACTTACTGTGCCGTTTTGAATCGTTACATTGGCATTTTGGGCAACAATTGCAAAGCTATAATTCGGACCAATCAACGTTTTGCCATTCAAATTTAATGTGATATCCCTTTGAATATCGACATAACTTTTCACAGATATATCCTGCGAGAATACAATAGTAGTTCCTGCTTCTGCCTCTTTAATAGCGGCTTTCAATTCCTCTTCATTCGATACCTGTACGCCGTCAACGGCTGGCATTACTTCGATACTGCCGATTGTGCGTTCCTTTTCACCCAGTACAGTTTCATTCGCATCATAAACTTCATAAACAATGCGATATGTCAAACCTTGAATTGTAGTTAAAACATTATCAGTAAGAAGTGGTTCGCTTGAATCAGAAACTTCTACCGTTTTGACCCGAACATTTAGTGATTCTCCGTTAGGATATGCCGCAGAAACACCTTCCAGCAGGTTGATATCACCTGTCAACGCTGTATCGGCATCTTGGTCGGGCTTATTGAAAACAATCATGGATGGTTCCGGGATACCTTCTGCCTGTACGGCGTATGCAGTGGTTTCAGCTTCCGCTTCATCCAACGCAGTAGATTCAACATCATTTTCCAACACAACCGCATCGCTAAGCGGGGTTGGTTCGCTGCCAATTTCTTCGCCGCTGCAAATTTCGCAGACATATCCGCAAGGCTGCCCTTCAACGGCTTCTGCATAGCCGCAGTCTGCATCATGCACATGATTGCAGGGCTGCCCCTCAACCGGTGCCTGATAACCGCAGCCTTCAGCATGGTCAATGATACCATCGCCGTCCTGATCTGTACAAAGACAAGGCACTTCATCCTTAGCTTCTACATAACCACAATTTTCATCGTGGATATGCTGGCAGCCTGCGCCTTCGACAGCTTCGACATAACCGCAATCTGCATCATGCTCTGTATGGTGTTCACATGGACCTGACACATATGCGGTTTCTTCTGTCGCCATGGCAATTGAGCCAATGGTTGGCACCATCATACACCCGCAAAGCATTGCTGCCAAATACCGCCGCAAAGCAATACGCCTGCGTAGTTTTGGCTTTTCATGCCCCGGTAATGGGATGCTGATGTGCTGTAATAATTTTTTCAGCATTTCATAAACCTCCCTATGAAAGAAAGACTATATATCCCAGCCTATGGCGAGCTGCTCCTGCTGAAGCATCCGTTCATAGGTCTGGTCGGTTAACGCGATAATATTATCGCGGATGCCTTGGTAAGTGCTTTGGTATAATTTCCATAAGCACCGTGGGTTTGCTTTTTCCGGCTCGACAACTGCCGTTTTACAAACCGCTTTGATTGAGTTCCATACGCCAGAACGCAGCATCGGTGAACCTTCTCGGGTGATAAACACTGATCCTGTAAAGATGCCTTGCCGGTTTGCATATGCCAGCAGTTCTGTGCGCAATGGTTCTGGGATGCGTATAAGCCGCTGGCAACCATAATGCTCCAGCTTTGCGACCCCGCGTTGTAATGCTTCTATGGTAAGCTGTGGGAGTTCTTGTAATCGGACGCCTGCCCCGCCTAATGTTTTAATCAGCAAATAAGTCCGTTCTTTATTCATTTGTTTTGCTGCTTGCAATAGGCGTAAATATTCTGTACGAGTAATTTCCGGCTGGATATCATCCGGCTGCATTTGCTGCCCAATATATTGCCATTCGCGTTTTCCTAAATACTGCAGAAAACTATTCAGGATTGACATTCTGGCATTTATTGTGCGTTGGGAATATTCGCTTTCCTGCAAAAAATCACGCCATTGTATAGTTGTTTCACGATCCATCGCTTTGTCTTCTGGAAGAAATTCGTAAAATGCTGACAATGCTGCACCATATGAATCAATGGTTGCCTTGCTTCTGCCCTTTGCAATCATCGCTTCCAAATAATCTTGGATGATTTCTGGGGTAATTTGAATTTCTGTTGTCCGTGTCACAAATCGGTCTACTCCTTTCATTATTTGCCACTCTGTTTCCGAAATTTAAATTTTGACATTTATTTTTCTGGCAATATTTTAATTGCCTGCATCTGCCTATATGATTCTAGCACAGTTGGGAGCATGAAGCAATCCATTTCAAGTTACCGGCGCAGAAATAAAAAACCATGAAAAAATATTTTTTCAACGGTCTATTTTCTGTGGCGTTTTTTTGCACGAAAACAAGTGAAAATATGCAAAATCGTCTTTATAAAATAACAATTTGTCACAAAACATTCAAGTACATTTCCCAAAATGTAAATTATGTTGATAACAGTATATCACAAAGTGGGTACACGCGGGTAACATTTTTCATAACCGGCTTCCATTTTTCATTCGGTTTTTTTCACAATTTTTTTCTGCATATTTTGGTGATTATGCTATCGGTAAACCAAATCGCCCCAAAACATCGTTATAATAGTTTATATAATTATTTTATACTATTTCGTCCAATGACATCTGCACATTTCATAGCTGTTTAATCATGGTTATCCATTTGGCATTTTGGGAATATACTTGACGTTATTGATAAATATGACCACTATGATAATCGTTTCGTTGATTTCAATTTACCACATCGGGCATAATTAATAAAAAATGCGCGCCAGACCCAAAGGCCAGCGCGCATTTTCGCAGCAAATAATTTAGCGCACACCTTTGTGTGCGCTAAATGTGCTGTATTGTTTCAATCTGGAGCGGATGATGGGAATCGAACCCACATAGCCAGCTTGGGAAGCTGGAGTTTTGCCACTAAACTACACCCGCATAGCAATAATTATTATAAATGGTCAGCAGCAATTTGTCAAGGATTGCTTTGAAAAAATTATATTTTTGCCCGCCCAACAAAACACAGGATTTGTGCTTAAGTTTTGCCTATCCTTATGGTATAATAAATAAAATGAAGGAAAAGAGGGATTTCTATTGAAAAAGAAATGCTCAAGCTTTTTGCTTGCAATCATTATGGTGCTGTCCATCCTGCCAATGCCTAAAGCGGGCGCTGATGTTTCTGGGGATGACATTGTCAGCACTGCGATGCAGTATATCGGCAAAGTGCCCTATGTGTGGGGCGGTAAGACAATTGACGGGAATAATCCTGGCGCAGACTGCGGCGGTTTTGTTTGTGCGATTTATGACAAATGCGGCATCAGCATTTGGAAACACCGCGGTCATTTGCAAAACGCCGGCACAAATCTTGGCACTGATTTGAATGTTGCCTTAACTGGGGATATCATTTGGTTCCCCGGGAATGTTGCCATTTATGCGGGCAAAGACAGTAATGGCAATCATATGATTGTCCAAGAAACCAGCGATCCATATAATAACGTTTGTTATACCAAAGCAAGCATTGTGCGCGGCGGCGTAAACGGCGTTATCCGCGTACCAGGTGTGAACGGCAGCCAGGTTACCCGCCCAGCCGTTACCTTTTCCCTGCCGGTTGATGCTGAATATAAAGCAAAACAAATGGTTTCTGATACCAATGCGGTGCTTGTCAACCAAATCACCAAAGCGTCAGACTGTTATGTGACACGGATGGGAATGTATTTGGCGGATGAAACCGGGCGCGTACTAAAAACGAAACAGGAAACGGTAACCAATGTCGATTTTTCCACCCGCAAATTCCATAGCTGGTTTGATGTCAATGCGGATCTTGGCTTCACCCTGACCCCTGGAACGACATACAAATATCAGTTTTTCGGCACATTTGGCGGAAACACTGAAAAAGGTGAAATTTTTGAATTTACTACAACAGGTTCCGCGCCTGCACCAGAACCCGAACCTGCGCCGACACCGACACCTGACCCAACACCAACACCGACACCTGACCCAACACCCACGCCTGACCCAACACCTGACCCGCAATATTGCACCGTTACCTTTGACGCCTGCGGCGGCATGGTTTCGCCGCAAACCATGACTGTCCGGCAAGGCGGCACATATGGCACAATGCCTGTACCTGTGCGGTCTGGCTATGATTTTGAGGGCTGGTTTACCTCCCCGCACGCTGCCGCACTCGAATATAAAGCGGATTCCATCTGTCTTTTTGGCGGCAAACAGATTTTATATGCCCATTGGAAAGAATCATCCAATGCAATTCTGAGATTTGATGCCTGCGGCGGCACCGTTTCCCCATCCAATCAAACGATACCACGCAGCGGGACATACAGCAGCCTGCCTACACCTGTACGGTCTGGCTATACCTTTGACGGCTGGTTTAATATGCCGCAATATGCTGGAGATGATTTTTTACCTTCCATGCGGCAAATTAAAAACGGCGACCGCTATTCTTTTACAGGTGAGCAAACCTTATACGCCCACTGGTCAAAAATAACAGCGGCAAAACAGGAAGATACCGATAAACAAGAAGAAACTGTCACACTGGTATTTTCTGCGGAAGGCGGTATCATTGGCACGAAGCGGAAAACTGTGACAAAAGGCGAAGCCATTGGTTCCCTGCCAAGCACGATAAAACGCGGTTATACTTTCCTTGGATGGTATACCGCTGCATCCGGCGGCAAAAAAGTTACTTCTACAACCATTGCGGATAAAGGCATGACGCTTTATGCCCATTGGCAAAAAGATGAATCCGACGAAACAAAACCCTCCGGCACAGACCAAAATACGGTAACACCATCCAGCCAGGATACACCAAACCAATCAACGACAAATGGTTCTGGGACAAATACCATTATCATGACGCTTGGCAGCAAATACCTTTCTATTAATGGCAAACGGGGCACAATTGATAATAATGGCACCAAGCCTGTTGCGCGAAACAACCGCACATTAGTCCCTGTCCGCGCCGTGCTGGAAGCCATGGGCGGCACAGTTGATTGGGATGCCGCAACCCAAGTTATCCCATTATCCATGGATGGAAAAACCCTATACCTGCAACTAAACAATACCACATCATGGGACAGCACAGGGAAATATTATACCCTTGATACCGCACCTGTTGCAATTAACAGTCGTACCATGCTGCCAATCCGTTTTGTTGTTGAATATTTTGGCGGCAATGTCAATTGGGACGCCAATACAAATACGATAAAAATCACATATTAAGGGAGATTCACTTATGCTGACTGATATTGAAATTGCACAAAGCTGCCAAATGAAGCCCATCACAGAAATCGCGGCAGCGGCTGGACTTGACCCGGATGATTTAGAGCTGTATGGCAAATACAAAGCAAAATTATCCGCGGATGTTTGGCAAAAAGCCGCATCCCGTGCGGATGGCAAACTGGTGCTTGTCACCGCAATTAATCCAACTCCTGCTGGGGAAGGCAAAACAACCACAACCGTAGGGCTTGGGCAGGCAATGGCACAGGCTGGTAAAAATGCAATCATCGCCTTGCGTGAACCTTCCCTTGGTCCGGTTTTCGGCATCAAAGGCGGCGCCGCCGGCGGCGGCTATGCGCAGGTTGTGCCAATGGAAGATATCAACCTGCATTTCACAGGCGATATGCACGCCATTACCGCAGCAAATAACCTGCTTTGCGCCATGCTGGACAACCATATCCAGCAAGGCAATGCACTTGACATTGACCCGCGCCGCATTATTTTCACCCGCGTGATGGATATGAATGACCGTGCGCTGCGCAATATTGTCATTGGTATGGGTGGCAAGGCAAACGGCATTCCACGGGAAGACCATTTTATGATTACAGTTGCCAGCGAAGTGATGGCGATTTTATGTCTTGCCTCAGATTTACAGGATTTACGCAAACGGTTTGGCGATATCCTGGTTGCTTATAACTATGCCGGGGAGCCTGTCTATGCCCGCGATTTGAAAGCCGAAGGCGCAATGGCTGCCCTGATGAAAGACGCAATTAAACCAAACCTTGTCCAGACTTTAGAAGGCACACCTTGCTTGATGCACGGCGGGCCATTTGCGAATATTGCCCATGGCTGCAACAGTGTGCAGGCAACCCGCCTTGCGCTCAAGCTTGCGGACATTGCCATTACCGAGGCAGGATTTGGCGCTGACCTTGGCGCGGAAAAATTTATGGATATCAAATGCCGCAAAGCTGGATTATCCCCAAATTGTGTGGTATTGGTTGCCACAGTGCGTGCGCTCAAATATAATGGCGGCGTGCCCAAAGCTGAACTGAATGCCGCAAACCTGTCCGCGCTTGAAAAAGGTATTTGCAACTTAGATGCCCATTTGGATAATATCGCGAAATTTGGCGTGCCCTGCGTTGTAGCAATCAATTCGTTCCCAACCGATACGCCCGAAGAAATGGATTTTATCCGCAGCCATTGCGCGGCACGCGGCGTGCGTGTTGCTGTCAGTGAAGTGTTTGCCAAAGGTGGCGCAGGCGGTTTAGCGCTGGCAAATGAAGTGCTGACAGTGCTGGACGAAGGCAAAGCTGATTTCCATCCGCTTTATGCAGAAGACCTGCCGCTGACAGAAAAAATCCACACCATTGCAACCCAAATCTATGGCGCGGAGGATGTGAATATTTTACCAGCTGCTGCCAAAGAGCTGGAAAACATCACGGCAATGGGTTATGGGCATTTGCCTGTCTGCATGGCAAAAACCCAATATTCCCTTTCCGATGACCAGACATTGCTTGGACGCCCGCAAGGGTTCCAGATTACAGTGCGCACCGCAAGGCTTGCAGCGGGCGCGGGGTTTGTCGTATGTGAAACCGGCGCAATTATGACCATGCCAGGTTTGCCTAAACTGCCTGCGGCTGAAAAGATTGATATCAGTGCAGACGGCAAAGTCACAGGGCTGTTTTAACAACAGATAAAAAAATGGGGAAAGAAACGATTTCAAGTTTCTTTCCCCTGTTCATTTTTGAATCCGCTATCTAAGCCAGCTAGGTTTTTCCCGCATTCGCACCCCTGCCGCAATGCCAAGCGCGGCATACATCGTAATGACCGACGAACCGCCATAAGAAAACAGCGGCAATGTAATGCCGATAACTGGAAACAGCCCAATGCACATCATAATATTTTCAAATGTCTGGCTTAAAAACATTGCCGCGATACCAAGCGTCAAAACGGCAGAAAATGTGTTATTTGCCGTATAGCTGATATAAAACAGCCGTAAAATCAGCAGACAAAGCAAAACCAAAATGGTAACGCAGCCGATAAACCCAAATTCCTCCCCCGCAACAGAAAAAATAAAGTCTGTATGCTTGCCGGGGAAATTGGAATGCTGCATTTGCTTACCCTGCAAAAATCCCGCGCCATACATTTGCCCCGCGCCAATAGCAAGACGGCTTTTTTCGGTATGCCAGGCGATTTCCGGTGCAATAGACGGGTCAAACAGCACTAAAATACGGTTTAAGCGGTAGTGATATGTGACTACGCCATTTTCAACAGTCGTCAGTGATTTCCACAAAAACGGTACGGATGCCAACATAACCACGGCGCCGCCTGCAAACCATTTGAGACTTAGTCCCGCGCCAAACAGCATGATAACAAAGATAAAAATATAGGATATTGCAACGCCGACATCCTTGGACGGCACCGCAACAGCGGCAAAGATAATAGCCAAATGCAACCCAAGTTCAAACAGTGTCCGCCAATGGTTCATGCGGTCATGTTCCCGCTCCAGATGGGCAGCAAAGGTAAAAATAAAAAGCAGTTTGCCTATCTCGCCAGGCTGGATGCCAACATGGGAATTGCCAAACCGCAGCCAACTGCGGTTGCCGCCGTCTTCCGCGCCAAGAGGGGTTAACAGTAATAACTGGAATAAAATATTCAACACCATAAACCATTTCCAAAAGCGTGACATATCCTCTAGATCAAACATGCTCATCAGGATATAGGCGAAAATACCAATCCCAACCGAAACAAGCTGTACGACAATATAACGGTTTGTATCCATACTGCGGGTCGCGGAATAAACCAGCACGCCGCCAAAACCCGAACAGCATAATGCAAGGAATAGCAAATAAAGATCTGTATGTTTGAAATAATGCCCAACCGAACGGAATAAACGCACAGCTCCACCTCCCAATCTGTCTTAGAATCTAATCATATCACAAATAAACCAAAAGTGCGACTGTGAATTTGTAAAAATTTTTTCGCCATTCAGGCATTTCCTCTGTAAGCATGGAAAATATGCCGCAAAAACTTCATTTTTCACGATTGTTATGATATAATAGTCAGGATTAGACAATGCTGAATGCGTCTGTTTTACCGCATTCACACAAAGAAGGGTACCATCATTATGAAACTAATCCATTTATCTGACCTGCATTTGGGCAAGCGGGTAAATAACTTCCCAATGCTGGAAGACCAAAAATATATACTCCAACAAATCCTGGACATTATCACACAGCAGCAGCCTGATGCTGTCCTGATCGCGGGCGATATTTATGACCGTTCTGTCCCGGCAGCAGATGCCGTCACTGCATTTGACAATTTCCTCGTAGAGATATCCAAAACCGGATGCCCGGTTTTTATCATCAGCGGCAACCATGATTCCGCGGAACGTTTGGCTTTTGCCTGCCGTCTGATGCAGGCAAGCAAGATTTATATTTCCCCTGTTTATCATGGGGAAATTCAGCCCATCACCCTGACCGATTCTTATGGTACTGTGGATTTTTATTTGCTGCCCTTTATCAAACCAGCCCATGCGCGCCAATGTTTCCCGGATGAACAGATTGAAACCTATACTGATGCGGTTGCCTGCGCTATCCGCCATATGCCAGTCCGCCCTGACCGGCGCAATGTACTGATTACACATCAGTTTGTCACTGGCGCGGTGACTTGTGATTCCGAAGAATTATCCATCGGCGGCAGTGATCATGTAGACAGTTCTGTTTTTGATGGGTTTGATTATGTGGCGCTTGGGCATTTGCATGGCCCGCAAAAAGTTGGCAAAGACCATATCCGGTACTCCGGTACGCCGCTCAAATATTCATTTTCCGAAGCCCATCATAGAAAATCTGTCACAATTGTAGAACTGAATGAGAAATCAAATCTTGTAATTCATACCATTCCGCTGACGCCTTTGCATGATATGGTCGAATGGGAAGGCAGTTATGATGATTTCCGGCATATGCGTTTCCCTTTCCCACAAGATGCTTATTTGCACGTGATTTTAACCGATGAAGGCGCGGATATCCCAAATGCGGCATGCAGCCTGCGTGAAAAATATCCAAACCTCATGCACCTTGATTATAAAAAACATCAGATTGCCAGCGCCTTGCCACAGCAGGGCATTTCGCTGGAAAAACAACAGCATCCGCTGGAATTATTCTCAGAATTTTATGAACAGCAAGTTCATAGTGCTGTATCTGAAGAACAAGCTGCTTATCTCAGCCATATCATTGCGGAAATTTGGGAGGGACAGCCATGAGGCCAATCAAATTAACCCTTTCTGCGTTTGGGTCTTATGCGGGAAAAACCGTGCTGGAAATGGATAAACTGGGCATTCAGGGGTTATATCTCATCACCGGTGACACTGGCGCAGGCAAAACCACGATTTTTGACGCAATTACTTATGCACTATATGGGGAAGCCAGCGGCAGTGAACGCGAAGCCAAAACATTCCGCAGTAAATATGCCCTGTTAGGGACGGAAACCTTTGTCGAACTGGTTTTCACCTGCAAAGGGAAAACCTATACCATTTGGCGCAGCCCGAACCAGGAACGCCCGAAAAAAAATGGTGATGGGCTTACAACCCAGCCAGCGCGTGCGGAATTTTATCATGAAGCCCAGTTGATTGCGGATGGGCAAAGCATTGTTACCCAAGCCATCGAAGAATTAACCGGCATCAGCCGCAGCCAATTTGTACAGATTTCCATGATTGCTCAAGGGGAATTTCGGAAACTGCTGACTGCAGACCGGGAAACCCGTATCGGTATCCTGCGGAATATCTTTGACACAGGGCGGTATCGGGCATTGCAGGACAGACTGCGTGCAAACGCATTACAGTTACAGCGGGAGCGGGACACCCTGCGTGAGCAGCTTGCGCAGCAATTACAGGGAATTTGCTGCCCTGCGGGCAGCAAATTGGCAGAAGCCGCGGAAACAATCCGCGCACAAGAGCTTTTCGATGGGGATACCACCGAAGCCCAGGCTTTTCTTGCGCAGCTCATTAAAGCCGACGCTGGGCAGCGACAAGCCCTCACAGCACAGCAAAAAGGGTTAGAAGAAATCGCTGTTCAGTTAGCCGCCAAATGTGAACAAGTCAAAGCTTGCCAGCAAAACAAACGCAAGCTGCAACAGCAGCAGGAAAAGTTAAAAACACTCATCCCACAGATAGACGCGGCACAGGCACAGATTGCACAGATTCAAACTGCAGAACCCGATGCCGAAAAAGCAAAAGGAGAAATTGCCCGGTTAGAAGCTGAACTGCCACATTATACAGAACTAGAGCATCTCATTGCGGAACACAAAACAAAACAGCAGGCACTTGCCCAGCAGGAACAAGCCCTCATCCTGCAAAACCAGCAGCTCAAGCAGCTTGACGCAAAATACAAGCAGGCAAAAGCCGAACTGGAAACCTTAAAATCCGCTGAAGTTGATGCCGCCAATGCACGGCACGAAGTGGAAACCTTAGCGGATATCATCCGCCGCCTGCAAAAGCTGAATGAAGATTTTGCGGGCTGGCAGCAGCTTTATGCAGACTATCAAAAAGCCGCGAAAGCCTATCAGCAAGCTTCCGAAAAAGCCCAAAAGATGGGCAATCAATATAACAGCATGAACCGCGCCTTTTTGGATGAACAAGCGGGAATCCTTGCCGCGGGACTGACTCACGGTCAGCCCTGCCCGGTTTGTGGCGCATTGGAACACCCACACCCTGCGGCGCTTTCATCTAACGCGCCAGATCAGGCGGCTGTTGAAAAGGCAAAAGGCATTATGGAAAAGGCACAGCAGGCAGAAGCGGCGGCAAGCGCCGCCGCAGGCGAATTAAAAGGGCAAGTGAAAAAACAGCGGGAAAATCTTTTGCAGCGCGCACAAGAATTATCCGGCACAGTATTGCCGGAGCACCCAGAGGGCTTACCGGCAGACAGCATCGCAAAGATGCAGCAGCAAAAAATGGCAGATTATCAGCGTGCGTCTGCTGTACAAGCGCAGGCGGACAAGCGCGCCGAACGCGCCAAAAAACTGAGTGCCAATATCCCGAAGCTGGAGCAAAAACAGCAGCAGCAAACCGATGCACTTGCGAAAATGCAGCAAGAGCAAAACACATTATCCATTGTATGTTCAGCACTGGATGCCCAGATTGCAGAAAAAAAGAAAACATTATCTTTCCCCGGGCAGGCGCAAGCGGCACAGCGGCTTAAAGCGTGCAAACAGCAGATCGCCGATTATAACAAGCAAAAAGCCGATGCCGAACAAAAGCAAAACCAACTTGCTGAACAAAAACACTTAACCGAAGGCAGTATACAGGAATTAGAAAAATCCTTAGCTTGCGTTGATATATCCATCCGTACGTGCAGTTTGGAACAAGTTGATGCAGCTATCACGGAAAACAAACAGCAAAAGGCTGTTTTAGAAGCTGAAAAAGATGCGATTACCACACGTCTGACCACAAACCAACACATCCAGCAAACTTTACAGCAAAAAGGGACGGTCTTACAGGAAATGACCGCACGGTTCCGCTGGATGAACAGCCTGCATAAAACAGCAAACGGCAGGGTAGAATTAGAAACCTATATACAATGGGCATATTTTGACCGGATTTTATATGCGGCAAGCCGCCGTTTGATGGTTATGTCCAACGGGCAATATGAACTGCGCCGCTTAGACCTCGAAGAAATTGCCGGCAACCGGAAAAGCGGCTTAGATTTAGGGGTTATTGACCATTACAATGGAACATTCCGCAAAGTGCAGACCCTTTCCGGCGGGGAATCTTTTATGGCATCTTTAGCGTTAGCCTTAGGTTTATCTGATGTGATACAATCCGCGGCAAGTGATGTCAAAGGCGGCATTCAACTTGACACCATGTTTGTCGATGAAGGGTTTGGGTCTTTGGATGATGAATCCCTGCAAAAAGCAATTGGGGTACTTAGTGAATTAAGTGAAGGGCACCGCCTGATTGGGATTATTTCACACGTATCCCGTTTGAAAGAACGGATTGACACCCAAATTGTTGTAACAAAAGGGCGCGATGGCGGCAGTCATGCACATATAGTACAATAACCCAGATGAAATGAGGGAAAACGCGATGGTTTTAATTGTTTGCCTTGATGAAAAGCATGGGATGCTGTTCAACCGCCGGCGGCAAAGTCAAGATGTTGTTGTCCGTGAAGATATTTTGGCATTATCTGCTGGCAAAACCTTATGGATGAATGAATATTCTGCCAAACAGTTCCCCACAGATGCACTGGTTACAGTTGCGGAGGATTGCCTTGCCCAGGCGGGCGCGGGGGAATTTTGTTTCATCGAAAACCTGGATGCCCTGCCCTATGCGGAGCAGGTGGAGCAGGTGATTGTTTATCAGTGGAACCGGCGGTATCCGGCGGATTTTTATTTCACCCTGCCGCTTGACGCGCCAGAATGGGTATTGCAGCAAACCTTTGAATTTCCAGGCAAATCCCATGAAAAAATTACAAAGGAAGTGTATCATCATGAACGTACTCAGTAAAATTATCCCCCTGCTGATGAGTGTTGTCATCATGTCAGGGTGTGACAGTGAAATTGCCATCCAAAAGCCTTCTGCGGCGCTGGATGCAATCCCGACATTTTCCGGTGAACCTTATGTTGTCATCAATGACAACCAGCCGGATTTTGATTTGAACAAGCTGCCAAGTGAATCCTTTGAGGAATACAGCGATTTGGACGCGCTGAACCGCTGCGGCGCAGCATATGCCAATGTCGGACAGGACCTAATGCCGACCGAAAAGCGGGAAAGCATCAGCAATGTCAAGCCTTCCGGCTGGATGAACAAACCTTATGATTTTGTCGATGGGCGGTATTTATATAACCGCTGCCATTTAATCGGCTTCCAGCTTACCGGGGAAAATGCCAATGAAAAAAACCTGATTACCGGCACACGGTATATGAATGTCGATGGGATGCTGCCCTTTGAAAACATGATTGCGGACTATGTCAAAGAAACAAACAACCATGTATTATACCGGGTAACGCCAATTTTTGAAGGAGATAATTTAGTTGCCAGCGGCGTACAGATGGAAGCGCTTTCGGTTGAGGACAAAGGGGAAAGCATTTGTTTCAATGTTTATGCGTATAACAACCAGCCAGGGGTAGAAATTGACTATGCGACAGGGGACAACTGGCTTGCGGATGAAGCGCCTCCTGCGTCGGCCGATAATAGCCAAACAAGCACAGCCGAAGCTACATATATTTTGAACACCAGCAGCAAGAAGTTCCATACTGAGGACTGCGGCAATGCTAACACAATAAAAGAAGAAAACAAAAAAGTATACACGGGCAGCCGTGACGACTTAATGAACCAAGGCTATACGCCCTGCGGCACCTGCAAACCATAAAACAAAATAAAACAGCGGGAATGGATTTTTGCATCCTTCCCGCTGTTTTTTCAGCTTAAATTATTCTTTTTCAGATAAATCCAGGCGGCTGTCATACCGATGCCTGCCAGCAGCACCGGCACCCACCAGAACATAGCAAATGGCAATCCGCCATTTGTAATATTCATACCATAAAACCCGAAAATGATATTCGGGATTGTCATGATAATGGTAATCACCGTCAACACTTTCATGATGATATTCAGGTTATTGGATACGACTGACGCATAAGCATCCATTGTGCCTGCCAAAATGCTGGAATAAATATTGGACATTTCAATCGCCTGCCGGATTTCAATCAGCGCATCTTCCAGGATATCGCGGTCATCTTCATACAGCTTAAGCACCCGTCCGCGTAAGACTTTTTCCATTGTCACTTCATTGCCTTTCAGTGACGCGGAAAAGTATACCAGCGACTTGCTCAACCCTAAGAGTTGGATTAGTTCTTCATTTTTGAGGGAATCATATAATCTGCGTTCAATTTTGGTGAAATCGCGTTCGATAAGGCGCAGATTTTTCAGAAACCGCCCCGCAACCCGTAATAGGATTTGAAACACAAACCGGGTTTTCAGCGAGGTATGGATATCCTTCACTGCACCTTCCGCGATGGAACGGAGCACCACCGAATCCTGTAAACACACAGTAATCACTGCATTGGGCAGGATAATAATGCCCATTGGCAAGGTAGCAAAAATCTGTGAACCTTCTTCATTTTCGCGTTCTTTTTCGACGGTTGGGATATCCACAATCATCAGCACTTGATCTTCTTCAATTTCCACACGGGAGCTTTCTTCCGGGTCAAGCGCAGCGCGGATAAAATCTTCTTCCGCACCAGTTTGGGCAAAAACAAGTTTGAGTTCATCCGAAGATGGGCGCACAATATTGACCCAGCATCCATCTTCAAAGTTACCGATTGCTGCCACACGGCCAGCAATCGTTTTCAAATATTCGACCATCGTGTCCGCCTTTCTGCGGCGGGCAGCCCAGGATAAAAAAGGCATCGGGAAGCCGCCGCATGAGATTTGTTTTCTGTTTATGACTTCCAGGTTCCGTACCCACGGCGGTAATCCCCCCTTTTTTTGTGATTTATTCTGATTGCGGTAAAAACAGCCCTTCATGTTGAAAGGGCTGTTTGCTTTTGATTTCCCATATGTAACGGGGTGTGTTACATATTTTTATGGTTGAAAATCTGCATAATGGTTTCAAACGGATCATCCGGTGCTGCTGGTTTTTCAGCGGCAGCCCTGCCGCGTGCGCCCGCATACGGGCTGGAACCGCTGCTGCTGCGCTGATCCTCGCCGCCATCGGCAGAAGCCGAATTGGGCGCATGGTCAAAACCGGTTGCAATGACAACAACGCGAATTTCATCGTCCAGATCCTCATCAATTGACGCGCCAAAGATGATATGCGCATCCGGGTGCGCAGCTTGCTGCACCATACCGGCAGCGGTTTCCACTTCATCCAAACCGATATCGTCCGAACCGATAATAGACAGAATAACGCCGCGCGCGCTTTCGATGGAAGTTTCCAGCAACGGGCTGGAAATTGCCATTTTGGCAGCTTCTGCGGCCTTTTCCTTGCCTGCGGCATTGCCGGTACCGATATGGGCAAAGCCTGCGTCACGCATCACGCTGCATACGTCCGCAAAGTCAAGGTTAATGAAGCCTGGCACTGTAATGAGGTCGGAAATATTGGAAACTGCTTGACGCAGTACATTGTCTGCAATATCGAATGCGTTTTTGAAGGTAATTTTTTGTTCGGATACAAGTTTCAGCCGTTCATTTGGGATGATGACCAATGAATCGACATTTTCACGCAGTGCGTCAATGCCTTGCAGCGCTTGATCCAAACGTTTTTTGCCTTCAAAGCTAAAGGGACGGGTAACAACGCCGACAGTCAGCGCGCCCATATTCCGTGCAATCTCCGCGACAACTGGCGCCGCGCCAGTGCCGGTACCGCCGCCCATGCCAGCGGTGATAAACACCATTTGCGCACCTTCCAGCGCAGTTTGTATTTCGTCCTTGCTTTCCTCCGCAGCTTTTTGACCAATGGATGGGTTTGAACCCGCGCCTTGCCCTTTGGTGAGTTTTTCGCCGATTTGGATTTTGGTGCTTGCCTGTGAATAGTTCAGCGCCTGCTTGTCCGTATTGATTGCGATGAACTCTACACCGCGCATCCCACCGGAAATCATCCGGTTCACTGCGTTATTGCCGCCGCCGCCAATACCAATGACTTTAATATTTACTACATTGTCCATTGTTTCCTCAAACTGAAAGCTCATTGTGCCGTCCTCCATTTACTTATGGTCTGCTCTTTATATGAAATTCAAAAGCTGTAAAATCCGCTTAGATGTCCAAAGGGTTGAAACTTGCCCTATCATTATAATTTTAACGCTTTTCATCGCGTTTTGCAACAAAAAATGCCGCCGGCTTGAAAAATTGTTAAATATGCAGAAGCAACGCCCAGCACAGGATAAAAATGCAGTATGTTTAACAACAGCAGCATCAATGGCTATCCTGTGTGGGCAGGCTGTCCTCACCAATCGGGATAATATCATCCAGCGGCAATGCTGACTGTTCAATTTGGTCTGGGGTCGTTGGCGGACAGTAAGCCGTTGTCGGGTCGGATAGGTAGATGATTTGGGTATCTGTTGGGGAAAGTTCATCTTCCACAATCCGCTGAAACATCCGTAACTTATCATCCAGTTTTGTGGCTTCGCCAAGACGCACGTCCAGCCGTTTTTCATAGCTGAAGCGGACATCATAAGTTGCAGAAACATTGATAAAGTCTACACCTTTTGCCATACCGACCTTATCAATGGCTTTGGTCACAGCCAGCAGCATTTTGACATGTTTATCCGTTGATTTTGCCAGCGACTGCCCCGGTTCGCTTGCGGGTATCTGCACGCCGGTAACGCTTGCGATACCTGGCGGGGAAGCGGATACTTGTTCCAGCAGTTTGCCATTTGCATCAATAAGGAAACAGCCGCCGCCTGCGGCATCGACTGCCGCTACAGGCACTGCGTCCACAGCGTTGACGGTTAAAGCATCGGGCAAATCGCGGACAATTTCCACCCGGCTAAGATAGGGGTATTCTTTCATAATTTTATTTTCCAGCGCGGAAAGGCGGAACGAAAATAAGTTATCGCCTTTTTCCACGCCAAGGGTTGCGGTAATTTCGTCTGCGGTATAATGTTCTGTGCCATTGACATTCAGCTTGTCCACCCGGAAAAAGACAGTCATAGCAAGGAATGCCGCGCCAAATGTCATTACAAGGAAGGCAAGTCGCCGGGTCAGCTGACGCTGACGGCTTTTGCGCACTTTACGCCGCTGTCGTTCTGAACGGCTAAGCTGTTGTCCGCTTGGCATAGGGCGACGTTTTTTCTTTTTCCTGCGTTGTGGCGGGCGGGCAGTACGCACCGCAGGCGGACTGCTGCCTGGTGGCGCAGCCCGCTGCCCAAAGGCAGAATCAGCGGCTGGAGGCTGCTGTGCTACCGCAGGCGGTTGAATTGCACGCGGGGGGCTGCGTTTTGGTCGTTTGCTGCTGCTCATGCTTCCTCCATTCCACAGTTACCCAATAGCTTCCAGGATATGCTGATAGATTTTTTCGCCAGCATCCAACGCAGCTAAACGGGCAGCACAAGCTGCCATATCTTCACGTTTGGCGTCATCCGCCAGCAGTTGTGATGTCATTTCGAGCAGTTTTTCGCCGCTGGAGTCCTTTTCCAGCAGCACCCGGCACGCGCCTGCTTTTTCCAGCGCACGGGCATTTTTCTCCTGATGGTTTTCCGCGACATAAGGGGACGGCACCATAATGGAAGCTCGTCCCAGGGCGCATAATTCGCCGATTGTCGCCGCGCCTGCGCGGCAGATAATAAGGTCTGCCGCCGCCATTTGTTCTGCCATATCGTAGATGTATTCGGTCAGGCGGATATTAGGATGTTTGGTTAAGTCCACACCTTTTTCTTTCACCAGTTTGGGTACCCATTTAAACGCGGCGGAGCCGGTTGCGTGGACGTGCTGGAAGGGTGTATTTTGTTTTGCTTCTCTTGCCAGCATATCCGCCATATGTTCGTTCATATATTTAGCGCCCATCGAGCCCCAGAAAGAAACCACCATACGGTCATCCGGCTGTAATTTAAGCCGTTTGCGAGCGGCTTCGCGGTCAGCGAATACGATTTCGGTGCGCACAGGCGAACCGGTCATAAAGATGTTGCTGCCATCGCCGAGCAACTTACGGGCTTCTTCAAAGCAGATTAAGACTTTATCGGCTTTTTTGGCAAGCATTTTAGTGGTAATGCCAGGCAATGCATTCACTTCCAGCAAAACGGTTGGGATGCCAAGTTTCTGAGCGGCGCTGACAATTGGAAAACTGACATAGCCGCCGCAGCCAATGACGCAGTCTGGCTGATGGGTTTTGAGCAATTTTTTCGCTTTCATCTGGGCAGACAGTGTTTGGTAAACAGCAGTCATATTGTGCCCAATTGCTTTTGGGTTCAGGGAACGCCGCAGCCCGCTGATTTCCAGAATATCCAGTGGGTAGCCTTCCCGCGGAACGAGCCGGGATTCAATACCCTTGCTGGTACCAGCAAAGCGGACTTCACTATCCGGGCGTTTCTGCTGGAAATAGCGAGCGATCGCCAGCCCAGGCGTGACGTGTCCGCCAGTTCCCCCACCGGTGATATAAAGTTTCATTTCAAAACCCCTTTCGTTACTGCGGTGCCTGCCGCTGCGTCTTGCGGGGGCGCCGCCCCCGCACCCCCGCCAGAGGGAACTTTTCCCTCTGGACTCCCAATTTCAAGTGCCTCTTTCGCTGGTATCTGCCGCTACATTTCCCTTGTCATCGAGCGTGATATATTGAGTAGGATACCCATTTCGCCGAGCTGCATCAGCAATGCCGTACCGCCATAGCTGAAAAATGGCAAACTTGCACCGGTTACAGGGAATAGCCCTGTGATAACGAACAGATTGACGAGTGTTTGGATTGCGAGTTTACAGGTGATGCCCACAGCAATCAAGCAGCCAAATTGATCTTTTGCGTTACGGGCGATATACAATCCGCGATAGATTAAATAGGCAAATAAAAGCATAACGAGTATTGCGCCAATCAGCCCGGTTTCCTCACACCAAGAGGAAAAAACGAAGTCATTTTGTGGTTCTGGGAGGTATAGATGTTTTTGGCGTCCTTGTCCAAGCCCCAAGCCCCAAACGCCGCCGGAACCGATAGCAATAAAGCTGTTTGCCGCCTGCCAGCCATCGTTAATGAAATCGCTGAACGGGTCAAGCCATATGGCAATACGCCTGCGCACATGGGCAAACATGGGGGTATTATAGGCGAGCGCGAAAGCAATGCTGGCGCCGCCGCCGAGCACAAAGAAATACCAGATTTTCATGCCGCCGACAAACAGGATACACATCGCAACGCCAAGGATAATGACGGTTGCGGACAAATGGGGTTCTTTATAAAGCAAAAAAGCAATCACACCCAGCGCGCCAAAAAACGGGAGGACATTCCGAATGTTCTGCAATTTTTTGCCTAGCTGGGAAGCATAAAAGGAAAAGGATAAAATAACACCAGTTTTCATCAGCTCAGACGGCTGGAACTGCCCAAGCCCAGGCAATTCAATCCAGCGCACGGCGCCTTTTACGTCTTTGCCCACACCTGGGATTAGGATAAGCACCAACAGCGCGATACCCACAAGGAAAAGGGGTTTTTGCAGCTGTACATAAATATGGTAATCCAGCATAGAAACAAACAGCATCGCGGCAACGCCAACCACAGCAAATATCGCCTGGTTCCGGATATATAGGAATGGATCACCGGATGCCGAATACAGAGCTGAAGGGTAACTAGCGGAAAACAAAGCAACTAGCCCAACGATAATCAGCATCAACGTTATCAGCAGAGCTGGCGCATCCAGCCGTCCTATACCGGTTTTTTTTGCTGGTTTGCGCGGCACAGGATGATGTTTTTCCCGTTCATAAAGCTGCATGGATCTTGCTGGCATAAAGCACGCTCCTTTCCATCCTGCATGGGCGCCGCAATCAGCGGGGAAGCCAGATGAGTAACCATGCGAGGATGCACATTACAATTGTAATCAATGTAAAAACGCCGACAATTTTGCGTTCACTCCATCCACACATTTCAAAGTGGTGATGGATTGGTGCCATTTTAAATAAGCGCTTGCCGTGAGTTGCCTTGAAATAGCTGACCTGCAAAATGACGGATAATGTTTCGCAGATATAAATCAGCCCAATGGGGAGCAAAATTAACGGCATATCGCAGGCAAACGCCAACCCCGCAACCGCGCCGCCTAAAAACAAAGAGCCAGTATCGCCCATAAAGACTTTTGCGGGGTTAAAGTTATAGATGAGAAAACCAGCGAGCGCGCCTGCCAGCGCGCCTGCAAATGCCATAATGCTTGGCGCATTGAGGCAGTAGCCGACTGCGGCAAAAAAAATAGCAACTGGTAATGTAACGCTGGCTGCCAGCCCATCAATACCATCGGTAAGATTGACGGCATTATCACAGCCAACCACCGCAACAATGGCAAACACAAGATAAACCATCCAAGGCAGGCGAAAGATCATATTGGTACCGGGAATCCAAATGCCATCGGATAAACTGCCAGTCAGCCGAAGCAGTGATAAGAAAACGGCTGCAACAACAACTTGTAACAGTAATTTTTGTCCGGCGCTTAACCCGGCGTTTTGTTTCTTTTTGATTTTTGCCCAGTCATCCACCATGCCAACCAGTCCATAAGCCAGTGCGATTAGCAGCACGGCAAAAAAATTACCTGTGGCATGAGCGCCGCCTTTCCATTGCCCGGTCAAAATGCCCATGATAAGCATACTGACAGCAATGCCAATCATAAACATAAATCCGCCCATTGTGGGGATATTTTGTTTATTCATATGCCACTTGGGACCGATTTCAAGAATTTTCTGACCAAACTTCATTTTCCGCAGCCAATGAATCACAGGTGAGCCGATGATAGCGGTCACGGCAAATGCAATCGCAACCGCCAGCAAAATGGTTTTCATGAATTAAACTTCCTCCCCCAGGAATAATTTTAGTACATTTTCCATCCGCATCCCA
Source organism: uncultured Butyricicoccus sp. (assembly GCA_910584935.1). Lineage (GTDB taxonomy): Bacteria > Bacillota > Clostridia > Oscillospirales > Butyricicoccaceae > Butyricicoccus_B. Next base: position 27,146 of record CAJUDU010000008.1, read on the forward strand.
CGGCTTCCTTTGAATAAAAGGGCGTCGCCCTTTTGGGCGTCTGCCCGCAAGGCTTGCGCCATTGCTTCATGGCTGTCGAAAATATGGATTGCTGTAATCCCCGCTTGCTGTGCGCCGCGTGCGATATCAGCGGCATGGCTGCCATAGCAGTATACCGCATCGGCATTGCCTGCGGCGGCATAGCCCGCTTCATAATGTCCCTGCGCAGCATAGTTGCCCAGTTCCAGCATGGAGCCAAGCACGGCAAACCGCCGCCCTGACTGCCCGCCAAGCACCTTGAGCGCTGCTTTCATCGAATCCGGACTGGCATTATAACAGTCCTCATAAATGGTGAATCCATTTTGTTCATATAATTTCTGCCGCCTGCCTTCGGGCGCAAATGCGGCAAGCCCTGCGGCAATGCCGTCCGCATCAATGCCCAGCAGCCAGCCTACCGCTGCTGCCGCAAGCGCGTTGACGGCGTTATGTTCGCCGGGGATATACAGCATCACAGGGAAATCCGCATCCGGCAAGTGCAAGGTGAGCTGTAAGCCGTCCGATGTGCCGGTGATATCGCTGGCACGAATCTCACAGTCTGGGTTATGAATGCCAAACCAGATTTTCCGCCCATAAATGCTGTCACGTTTTTCCCACAAAAGCGGTTCGTCACCATTGAGCACAGCAATACCGCCGCGAGCGGCTAAGCCATCTAAAATCTCCATTTTCGCGCGGCAAATGCCTTCCCGCGAACCTAAAAATTCAATATGAGAAGTGCCAATGGTCGTAATGACGGCAATTGTTGGTTTTGCGCAGTCCACCATAGACGCGATTTCACCAAAAGCGGACATTCCCATTTCAAACACTGCCGCTTCATGCCGGTATTCCAGTCCAAGCACAGATAATGGCAAGCCGATTTGATTATTGAGGTTGCCGGTGGTTGCATGAACAACATAATTCTGGCTTAAAACAGAAGCTGTCATGCCACGGGTTGTGGTTTTGCCGACCGAACCGGTAATCGCGACAACTGGGCAGTCAAACTGTTCCCGGTAGCCGCCGGCAAGGTCAAGCAGTGCCTGGCGAGTATCATCTACATAGACGGTTGCCGCCTGGTATTTTTCATCTTTTCGGGAGGACATAATTGCTGCCGCGCCATTTTCAATCGCCTGCGGAATAAAATCATGCCCATCAAACCGTTCACCTTTGATGGCAACAAATAAACTGCCTTTGGTGACATCCCCAGTATCTTTTACAATGTTTTCAATTTGCGTTTCGCCTTTTGCTTTTCCATTCGCCCAAGCCGCAGCCTGCGACACCAAAATACTTTCCATACCTTTGCCCCCTATAAACGGCAGAACAACCTGCTGGCAATGCAATTTCATTCACAGCATATATCATAGCATATTCTGTGCAAAAATCCAGTCTTATTTCTCGAAATATGCCGCAACAATTTCCCTTTCGTCAAGATGATGTTTGACATGGTTAATTTCCTGATAGGTTTCGTGCCCTTTGCCCATGAGGACAATGGTATCATCCTTTTGCGCCATGCCAAGTGCATAGTGGATTGCTTCCGGACGGTTTGCAATCACTTCTTTTGGGGTACGGGAATCCTTCATCCCTTCCAAGATATCGGCAATAATCGCGTCCGGCTGTTCAGTGCGCGGGTTATCTGATGTGACAATGCAAAAATCTGCAAGCCTTGCCGCAATCGCGCCCATTTTAGGGCGCTTGGTGCGGTCGCGGTCGCCGCCGCAGCCAAACAGGGCAATGACACGCCCCTTGGTAAAACCGCGCACGGCGCGCAGTACATTTTCCACGCCATCCGGCGAATGGGCATAGTCAATAAGCACCGTATAATCGGTATCGGTTGGGACAACTTCAATCCGCCCTTTGACGCCATGGGCAGTTTTCAGCGCTGCCGCGGCTTTATCCAATGGGATATCCAGCGCGCGGCATACGCCAAGGGCAGTCAGTGCGTTTGCCACAGAAAACCCGCCTGGGATACCCAAATGAACACGGCTGATGCCTTCTTCTGCGGAAACAACAAAATCAACGCTATCCGCGTGCAGGCGGATATCTTTTGCCACAATGCTGGCGCTGTCCGCTTTAACCGAAAAGGTTTCTACCGGACATTTGGCGTCCAGCAGCATTTTTTCACCCGCTGGGTCATCCATATTAATCAGCGCTTTGCCACAATTTGCAAACAGGATTGCTTTTGCCTGCCGGTATTCCTCCATGGTATGGTGGAAATCCAAATGGTCTTGGGTCAGGTTGGTGAATGCGCCAACTGCAAACCGAATGCCATACACCCGGTCAAGCACCAGCGAATGGGAGGATACTTCCATCACGCAATGGGTGCAGCCTGCCTCTGCCATGCGCGCAAACAGCGCGTGCAGTTCATAGGATTCCGGCGTTGTGCGTTCGGTGTCAATGGCTTCATCCCCAATGAGGTTTTGGTTGGTGCCAATTAGCCCAACTTTTGCGCCCTGGCTTTCCAGGATGTGTTTGATAAGATAGGTGCTTGTGGTTTTGCCATTGGTGCCGGTCACGCCAACCATCGTGAGTTTTTCTGCCGGATGCCCAAACCGGTTTGCACCGATTTGGGCAAGCGCCTGCCGGGAGGATGGTGTAACCACAGCGGGCATACCAGGTTCTGCCTGTTCACAGACAATGGCTGCGGCACCTTTTTCCAGTGCTGCGGCAATATATTTATGCCCATCGGTTTCAAATCCACGGATTGCAACAAATAAATCCCCAGGCTGTACGGCACGTGAATCATAACGTACCTCATGGATTTCCGGGTCTCCGGACACCTGGTTTGTGGTAATCTGGATGCCTGCCAACAATTCTGATAGTTTCATGATAAACACTCCTCCTCTTTCCCAATAGCTTTTCAACAGCTTAGCGGTCGCTGACGCCTGTGCTGTTTTCAAATGTCACAGTAATCACCGTGCCGACAGGCACTTGTGCGCCTGCTGATGGGTTTTGCTGTACTGCGTTGGTTTTATTATTGGTTTGGCTGGTTTTGATGCCTGCGCGGCGCAAGTACAAATTCCTGCTTTCCAGCCGTTCCTTTGCGGTGGATGGATGTTCGCCAAGCAGATTTGGCACTTCCATCATTTCTGTGGTTTTTTCACCGCCCAGATAAACAATCATTTTGCTTTTAGATGGCAGCCGCATCCCGCCTGACGGCACTTGGTCAGTGACGGTATCGCCGTCGCCGACAAACCGGCAGTCCAGCCCTGCGTTTTCAATCATTTCCTGTGCGGCTTCCTTGGTCTGCCCGATAATACTTGGGATTTCCATTTCACGGCGGTCGCTTTCCGAATCATCATACCGCTGTTCCACGCCGAGATATGGCAAAATATCGGTTAAAATACGTCCAACAATTGGCGCGGCAATCGCGCCGCCGCCATGCGGCGAGCTATACGGCAAATCCTGTATCGCAACCAGCACCGCAATTTGTGGGTCATCCATCGGCGCAACGCCAATGAAAGAAGCTGTGTAACGGTCTTCCAAATCGCCAGGCTTGCCTAAGATTTCTGATGTCGCGGTTTTGCCGCCAACCCGATAGCCTGCGACATACGCGTTTTTACCGGTACCATCAGCAACAACCCGTTCCATTGCCTGCCGCATAAATGCGGAGGTTTTTTCAGAAACAACCTGCCGTTTGACTTCGGTATCAATGGTTTCACGGACGGAACCATCCGAATTGAGCACTTGTTTGACCATATGTGGCGTTTTCAGCTTGCCGTCGTCAACAATTGCGGATATCATAGTAATCATATGTAGCGGCGTGATATTAAACCGCTGCCCAAACGATGTAACCGCAAGGTTAGAAGGCGTCCTGGTCAGTTCTTCCTCATCGAAATACAATGCTTCGGAGGGCTTCTGCTCCCCTGGCAGGTCAATGCCGACTTTTTCAGTCAGCCCAAACGCTTCAAAATAATCGAAAAAGTGCGCGGGAGTAATCTTAAATACAATCTGCATCATGGCAACGTTGCAGGAGTTCATCAGCGCTTCTGTCAGCGTCTGAGGGCCATGTCCGCCGGTATTGTGGCATTTGATTGGTTCATCCCAGCCACGGATGACCATTGCGCCGCCGCAATAAAATGGGTCTTCCTCACTGATGGCATGGGTTTCCAGACCAGTGGCAACCGTCATCAACTTAAAGGTGGAACCCGGTTCATAGAAGTCTGATACAATATGGTTACGCCACATGGCTTGCAGTTTATCCGTGCGCAGTTTGGCAATAGCTTTCTTCTGTTCTTCGGTCAGCCCCTGCGGCAGCCCGGCTGACATATTTTCACAGATATATTCTTCTGTCACTGTGCCATTGATACCAGCTTCGGTGAAATAAGCCTGGATTTCGGCAAGTAAATCGGTATAATATTTGCTGTCCGCGCTGATAACCGTATAATTATTCAGGTCAAAGTCAGGCATATTCGCCATGCCTAAGATATTGCCCGTTTTGACTTCCATAATAACACCGGAAATGCCACCGCGGGCATTGGGGTTATCCGCAAGGCCGGTTTCCAGGTGCTTTTCCAGATAATGCTGTACCGTTTCATCTACTGTCATCACGACCGAACCGCCGTCTTCCGCTGGGGTATACTGGGTATATTCAAATGGCATATCTGAATTGCGGGCATTTTGGGCGCGGACAATACGTCCGGCTGTGCCTGAAAGCACTTCATCATATTGTAATTCTATGCCGCCAACCGCACCATCATTATTGAGAAACCCAACAACCTGGGATAAAAACGCCCCATACGGATAATACCGCTTGGTATCCGCATCGGTATAAACCATCTGCGAATCGCTGAGTTTTTGGGGTTTTTTTTCCGAATCGGCGCTGTTTATGAGCGTATTTTGTAAATCTTCATTGATTTTGTTGACAATATCCTTTTCAATACCGCCTTTTATCAGCACTTCCTGCTTGTCGGTGCGCTGCACCCGTTCGAGCACAACATCATAAACCATTTCCAGGTTTTCCGAAAGGATATCGGCAACAGCTTCCTGTGCTTCTTCCAAATCCAGCTTATTATTTTGGCAGAAAGTGACCAGCCGGGCTGGGTTTACATTCACTTCCTCGGTGCTGGCGGATTCGGCAAGCACTTTCATATTGCGGTCATAAATGGTGCCGCGGCGCGGTTCAATAATGCTGTCATGAGTTTGCAGGCGCATCGCCCGTTCTTCATAAAAATCGCGCTGGACAACCTGCATCCAAAACAGCCGCACGCCAACCGCGACAAATCCGACACAGGATAAAAACACAACCAGCCACGCAATCCGCCCACGCATCATGGAATCGGGGCGTTTCTGCCGTTTTCTGCGAAAAGGCAGCTGCATATATCATCATTCCTTCCATATGTCCGCTTAAAAAAATGTCGTAAAAACAGCAAAGGGGAGTCAGAAGCGTTTTCCACCTCTCACTCCCGTAATACCTATCTTATTACGCACTTTACCGCAGATATTCCAATACTGCTGTAAAGCTGCGCATCAGGTTTGCGACTGCATCCCCCAATGTCGCATTTGATTTGGAAACCTCGGTCACTTCCGGGCTGGTCATTTCGATATATTCTACCTGTGCCGGATCCATTTTGACCATGCCGAGCGTATCCTGTGCATATTCTTCCACATAGCTGACGCTTAATGCCTGTTCTTTGCGGGTTTTCAGTGAAACATATTCGCTTTTCAGTTCTTCCAGCGCCAGTTCGCTTTCATTGATATGTTTCATCAGGCTTGTCAGGTGCATCTGATGGTACAGCAGCGCAACGCATAACCCCACAACGATTGTGCCAAACAGCACCCGTGATGGACTCATTGCCTTGAGCAGCACGCTTTTTTTTCTGCGCCGCCGTTTTTTCCGCTGCCCTGGTACGGGCATCTTGTTTTCATCTGCCATGCCTGCCACTCCCTTTCAAACCGGCGCCTTCACCCCCAGCGTCCGGTTACAGTTTTTCGCATACGCGCAGTTTTGCGGACCGCGCCCGTGCATTGTCCTGTATTTCGCCCGCGCCCGGCATGATGGGCTTGCGGGTTACGATTTTTACTTGCGGCTTTTTGCCGCATACACACACCGGGAAATCCCGCGGGCAAGTGCAGCCCTGTGCTGCCTGCCGGAATGCTTCTTTGACAATCCGGTCCTCCAGCGAATGGAAGGTAATGACTGCCAGCCGTCCACCTGGATGGAGCGCCGCAATGGCTTTATCCATTGCCTCACGCACTGCGCCAAGCTCGTCATTGACCGCAATGCGGATTGCCTGGAAGGTGCGTTTTGCCGGATGCTGCTTTTCGCGCAGCCCTGCCGCAGGCATTGCCCGCCGGATGACCTGCACCAGTTCCCCGGTTGTATGGATGGGGCTTTGTTCCCGCTGGCGCACAATGGCTGCCGCAATCAGCGGCGCATAACGCTCCTCACCATATTCGAAAAGCACTTTACGCAGTGCATCTTTTTCCCAAGTGTTCACAATTTCCGCCGCGGTTAGCGCCTGGGTACGATCCATGCGCATATCCAGCGGTGCATCCTGCATATAGGAAAAGCCGCGCGCTGCCTGGTCTAGCTGTGGAGAGGACACGCCTAAATCAAACAAAATGCCATCCGCACCATCCAGCCCCTGCGCGGCAAGGGCACTGTCCAGCGCCCGGAAATCACTTTTCACCAGCGTTACCCGCTCCATAACAGGCGCAAGGCGTGTTTTTGCATTTTCCAGCGCATCATCATCGCGGTCAATGCAAAGGAGCCGTCCGCCTGCGGCAAGCTGGCGGGCAATCGCAAGCGCATGCCCCGCGCCGCCCAGCGTCGCGTCGATATAGGTTCCATCCGGCTTTATCTGCAATGCCGTAAGGCACTGCTCCAGCAGGATAGACGCATGAAAAAATCCCTTTGGCTGCTGACTTTCCATAAACAAACCTTGCAGGCGCCCTATGCCTGCTGTCCAATCAGTGATTTAAAATTTTTAGATGATATGTAACTTTTCCCCTCCAGGTGCATAAACTGTGCCCTGTTTATAAAAAAGAAGGGGTTTAAAAGCCAAGTTCCTCCATGGCTTCGATAATGCGTTCTTCGGTAATCGCGTCATTATAAGCCTGCCAGCGGGTGGCGTCCCAAATTTCGGCATGACCTGCCACGCCGACAATGACGGTTTCCTTAACCAGCCCTGCGTATTTGCGCAGCCCTGCTGGGATTAGGATACGCCCTTGGCTGTCCGGCTCGGCATCGAATGCCGAGGAAAAGAAAAACCGCTGCAAGTCCCGCGCTTTGCTCATTGGCAAAGCCCGGATACGGGTTTCCAGCACAGCCCATTCGGTTTCGGGATAAAGGGCAAGGCATTGATCCAGCCCACGGGTCACGGTGAACCGTGCGCCCAGATCCTCGCGGAGTTTGGCGGGAATAAACAAGCGCCCTTTTGCATCAAGGGAATGTCGGAACTCACCCTTCATGCAGTTTCACCTCATTCCGCCTGGCTGCACTTCTCCCCACTTTGCGCCACCTTGGATTTATTATACCTTGTTTGTCACCGTTTTGCAACCCTGCACATTCACTTTTGTGAAATCTAACAGGGCAGTTTTTGTCGCATTTTGCAGAAAAACGCGTGATTTTTCAGTTTCGAACTGCCGTTTGGTTAAAATGGAAAACGGGTGTACGCCATTTGTCATGGCATACACCCATTGTGTAGGCAGCAGCGCTGCCCCGCAGTTTATTGCTCTTTGCTTGCCAAAGCCCGGAAACGCAAACGGGCTTTTTTCACTTCATCCAGCCCAAGCGCCACCGATTCTTCGGTACGCTTGAGGGTATCTTCGCAATAATCGTTTGCAGCTTTTTGCAGCTCTCGTGACTGATTCTCTGCATTCATAACCAGTTCCTGTGCTTTTGCCCGCGCTGCCCGAACAACCTCTGTTTCACTCACCAGCGTGCGTGCCGCTTCTTCCGCCTGTTTTTTCAGTGCATCGGCTTCCCGCTTGCCAGCGGCAATCAGCTCATTGCGGCGCTCTACAATATCCTGCGCCATTTTGAGGTCTGCGGGCAATGATACCCGGAGTTCATCCAACATATCCAGCACGCGGTCACGCTCCAGCATACATTTGTCGGTAAAGGGCACTGCGCCCGCGTCCTGTACCATTTCATACAGGCTGTTTACTAATTCTTCTACTGATGCCATACTGTTCATCCATCCTTTCTAACGCGGCGATATATTTCATTTTCAATTTCTTCGGGTACAAAATCGGTGATTTTCCCGCCATGCAGCGCAATATCCTTGACCATAGAGGACGAAAGATACATATATTCCGCACTGGTCATCAAAAAGGCAGTATCCACCTGCGCATTGAGTTTGCGGTTTGCCAGCGCCATAGAAAATTCATAATCAAAATCGCTGACGGCACGCAAACCTTTTACAATGGTACAAGCCCCTTGTTTTGCGGCATAATCGGCAAGCAAACCACTATACCCATCAATTTCAACATTGGGCAAACCACTGGTGGTGCGCCGCAAAAAGTGCATCCGCTCTTCTGCGGTAAACATCGGGTATTTGCTGACATTGTGCATCACGACAACAATCAGCTTGTCAAACAGCGCTGACGCACGCCGGATAATATCCAGATGCCCCAGCGTAACCGGGTCAAACGAGCCGGGATAAACTGCAATTTTCATATCCTAATCCGCTTTCTGCTCCCGCCCATGCAGGACGGTGATTCGGGTTGCGCCGTACTGGTACTCGCGCCCAGCCGCAAAGGGCATAGCAAACGAGTCAGTGACAGCACTTTCGCATAATATTATACCAGAGGGCGCTAAAATGTCAAACCTGTTGATGGACAAAAGCGCCTGTTCCATAATTTCCCCGCCATAAGGCGGGTCCAGCAGGATAATTCCATACTTATTTTTCTCGCATCTTGAAATAAATCTTTTAAACTCCATCAAATGGGTTTCTGTCCGGCTGCCTATCCGCGCCGCCGCAATATTTTTCTGGATGATTTTCATCGCGGCGCGGTCATGTTCCACAAAATCACAATATAGCGCGCCCCGGCTAACCGCTTCAATGCCAAGCTGCCCTGTGCCCGCAAACAGGTCAAGCACATGGGCGCCCCGTACCCAATTCTGAATAATATTAAAAACAGATTCTTTGACACGGTCGGTTGTTGGACGGGTATCCATACCTGGGACAGGCTGCAACTTACAACCCCGCGCCGAACCGGAAATCACACGCATAATTGTATCCTTCCTTTTTTACTGACCAGCGAACATCAGAAAACCACCGACGTAACTGCCAGCTAAAACCGATGGTCTTAATCCCCATGGAGCTGTTTGTGGATATTTTGGGCAACGTTTTTGGGGACAACTCGCTGAAGTTCTTCCAGCGATGCCTGTTTAATGCGTTCAATGGTGCCAAAATATTTAAGCAGTTCACTGCGGCGTTTGCTGCCTACCCCTTCAACCTTATCCAGGGTAGAACCGCGCATCCGTTTTGCCCCCAGCGAACGGTTATAGGTAATCGCAAACCGGTGGGTTTCTTCTTGAATCCGCCCAATCAGCGCAAATACTGCCGGAACGGTGGAAATCCCAAATTCACGCCCATCCGGCGCAACCAAACCACGTGTGCGGTGATGGTCATCTTTGACCATGCCAAAGCATGGCACCGTGACGCCAAAGGAATCTAATACGCTCTGTGCGGTACGCACATGGCCTAGCCCGCCGTCAATCAGGAACGCAGACGGCAGCGGACAGAACTTCTCATCGCCATCTTTCCAGTGCTGTAACCTGCGGGTCAGCATTTCTGCCATGGAAGCATAATCATCCTGCCCCTGTGCCGCACATACAATCTTAAACCGCCGATAGCGGCTGCGCTTGGGCTTAGCATCCTCAAATACCACCATAGAACCAACGGTATCCGCCCCGGCAAAATTTGAAATATCATAACTTTCCAGTATGCGCGGCAATGTTTCCATGCCGGTCATACTTTGCAGGCGTTCCAATGATTTGGCGCGCCGCTCCTGCGCGGTTTCCGTGCGGGCAATTTCTTCCGCCGCGTTTTTTTGCGCCAGCCGGATTAAATCATGCCGTTTGCCCCGCTGCGGCACGGATAATTCGACTTTCCGCCCCGCAATTGACGCTAAAAATTCCGCAACTGCTGGCATGTCCTCTATGGTATCGCTGAGCAGCACATTTTTAGGCGCTGCTTGCCGGTAATACTGCTTGATAAATGCGCCCAGCACTTCGCCTGCGTCTTCATCAGCCGTTCCATCAATCAAAACATATTCTTTATCCTGTAAAGCGCCGCCCAAATAATGCAGCACAACCACACAACCTTTGGTTTGCCCCTGCACAAAGGCAACCGCATCCAAATCGGCAAATGCTCCGGCAACCACTTTTTGCTTTTCGCCCAGTGCCTGAATTGCCTTCACCCGGTCGCGCAAAATGGCGGCGCGTTCAAATTGCAGCTCCTCGGCTGCCTGCTGCATCTGTGCCTCTAGCTGCCGTGCCAGCCGCTTAGAATGCCCTTCTAATAAGTCAACCCCTTGCTGTACAAGTGCCGCATATTCTTCCGCTGAGATATCCCCTGTACACGGTGCAAGGCACCGCCCTAAATGCTGGTTTAAACAGGGACGTTCTTTGCCGATATCCCGCGGGAATACTTTGCGGCAGGTTTTCAGCTTTAATGCCCCGTTGATGGCTTCTATCACCTGATATGCCTGATGGCGGCTTAGATATGGCCCAAAATACCGGTCAGCATCCTGCTGCGGCTTTGGCACAACGGTAAATCCCGGGAAGGGCTGCGACAGCGACACCTTGATATATGGATACCCTTTGTCATCTTTGAGCAGGATATTATATTTCGGTTTGTATTTTTTTATCATGGAATTTTCTAGCACCAGCGCTTCAAATTCCGATTCAGTGACGATAATATCAAAATCCCAAATATTAGACACCATTTTTGCGGTCTTGGGCGTATGCTGGGAACCGCTTTGGAAATACTGGCTGACCCGATTTTTCAGCGCCTTTGCCTTGCCGACATAAATCACTTCGCCAGCTTCATTTTTCATGATATATACCCCTGGCTGGTATGGCAGTGCCAATACTTTTTCTTTCAGCCAGTCAAACCGCTCTCTCATTGGCACCCTCCTTTCCCGCCCGCCAGCGGGCAGACAGAAAAAGCACCGCGTTGCGGTGCTTTTCTACAAGCAAAATCAATCAGTGAAGTTAGAGGTAATCAGCTCAACCAGCGCGTTGACAGCCTCTTCTTCATCCGGGCCATCAGCAATCAGGTTGATTGTTGTACCCTTCGTGATGCCGAGGGAAAGGATGCCCAACAGACTTTTGGCATTAACACGGCGTTCTTCCTTCTCGACGAGGATCGTGCTCTTGAACTCATTCGCCTTCTGAATAAAAAACGTTGCCGGTCTTGCATACAGACCTACCTGGTTGGTCACCTGAACTTCTTTCGAATACATTTCCTCATCGCTCCCTATTCTTTAAGATTATAAGCATTTACATAGCATAAAGCTTCCCTGCGTGAAAGGCTATATTTAGGATACCTTTTTTTCGGGCTTTCGTCAACATTAAATTTTGCTTTCACGGTTTTGTGTTTGTAGAAAATTCCGAGAAAAAGCAATTTCAATTGTGCCATTTCGCCAATAAAGCATGAAAAAATTTGCACAGCGGTGATATTTGCCCTTTTTCCTGCTTATATCATTCTATTTAAATTCCACGACGGTGACGCCGTTTTCCCCTTCGCCATATGCGCCATTGCGCACGGTTTTAATCTGTTTTTTGGGTTTTAAGTGCTGCTGGATGGCAGCGCGCAGCACGCCTGTACCTTTGCCATGGATGATGCGTACCGTTGGCAATCCGGACAGCAGCGCACCGGAAATAAACTGGTCAACTTCCAATATCGCGTCTTCCGCACACATACCGCGCACATCAATTTCACTAGGCACGGTTTTTAACCGCAATTCCCGCACGCCGCCGCTGCCACCTGCCCGGAATGTCTTTGCTTTGGGCTTTTCCGGCGCTTTGGCATGGCGCACTTCATTTGCTTTGACTGTCATTTTCATAATGCCTGCCTGCACCTGGATATTCCCATCCTTATCCGGGTCAGATAATACCGTTGCCACAATATTTGACACATTGAGCAGCTGCACTTCGTCGCCGCGCCGAATGGGGCGCGCCGCTTCAGGTTCAATGGTACGTTTGGTTTTTTCTTTGCGGATGCCGGTTTCCGCCCCGGTAATCGTACTGCGCAGCGCGGCACGCGCTGCCGCAAGGTTTTGTTCCGCCGCGTTTTCTCCGGCTTTTTTCTTCATTTCATCCAGCTCGGCAAATACAGTTTCCGCTGTCATACGTGCGTCTTTTAGTAAACGGTCAGCTTTTAACCGCGCATTTTCCAAAATGCGGTCAGCTTCATCCTCGGATTTGCCGCGCAGGTTTTCCGCTTTATCCCGTTCGCTTTGTGCGGCAGAACGCAGGCGTTCCGCCTCCGCCTTATACTTTTCCAACATTTTGCGCTCTTTTTCAAGCTGTGCCAATACATCTTCAAACCGTGCGTTTTCAGTGGATACCTGTGCCCTCGCCTGCTCCAAAATCGCAGGCTGTAAACCCAATCGCGCCGCTATCGCAAATGCGTTGGATTTCCCAGGGATGCCTGTCATCAAGCGGTAAGTTGGACGCAATGTGCTGACATCAAATTCACAAGAGGCATTTTCTACCCCTTCGGTTGTCAGCGCAAAACTTTTCAGCTCGGAATAATGGGTGGTTGCCGCGACAAACGCGCCCATTTGCCGCGCATAAGAAATGACAGATACCGCAAGCGCCGCACCTTCTACCGGGTCTGTACCTGCGCCAAGTTCATCAAATAATACCAAATCGCCGCGCGCACATTTTTCCATCATACCGACAATGGTTTTCATATGGGATGAAAATGTGGATAAACTTTGTTCGATACTCTGTTCATCGCCAATGTCCGCATAAATATTATCAAATACACAAACTTCACTCAGTTCGCTCGCTGGAATATGCAGCCCAGATGCTGCCATCAGGCTTAGCAATCCCAATGTCTTCAGCGACACGGTCTTACCGCCTGTATTTGGCCCTGTAATGACCAATGTATCATAGCCTTCGCCAATCGCAATGTCAATCGGGACTGCTTTTTTGACATCTAACAGCGGATGCCTTGCCCGTTTGAGGTCAACCCCATAACCTTCCTCCCGGAAATGCGGCGCACTCGCATTCATTTGGAACGACAATTTCGCCCGCGCAAAAATAAAATCAAGCGTGGTAAGCTGTTCATAATCCTGCTGTATAATCCCGGCACTGCCTGAAACTTCAGCGGATAACTCCGCCAAAATCCGTTCGATTTCCTGCTGTTCTTTGCCATCCAGCATTTTAATTTGGTTGTTGATTTCCACCACTGCCGCCGGTTCAATGAACACTGTCGCGCCGGATGATGAGGTGTCATGCACAAGCCCTGGAACATCGCCGCGGTGCTCCGCTTTGACCGGCACAACATAACGCCCATTGCGCTGGGTGATAATGGTTTCCTGCAAATATTTTGCGCGTTCCCCTGAAATCATGCGCCCAAGTGTTTCCCGCACTTTGCCGGAAATCTGGCGCTTTTGCCGCCGGATTGACGCCAGTTCTGGGCTGGCGCCATCGGCAATTTCTTCTTCGCTGATGATACACGAAGTGATATGTTCTTCCAGCGTGCGGTTGCCAGTCAGCAGACGGTAAATTGGCGTCAAAGAAGTTTTCTCTTCCTGTTCGGCAAAATATCCCTGCATCAGCCGTGCGCATTGCAGCAACGATGCAACGTCTAACAATTCCCGCAAATTCAGCACGCCGCTGATATCTGCCCGCCGTACCGCGCCTAAAACATCCCGAATACCGCCCAAAGATGGGCTGCCTTGCCGTACCATTAAATCTTTGGCGTCGGAGGTCTGCTGAAGCCATAACGCAGCTTCTTCCCGGTCTGTGACCGGGCGCAATGCCTCACATAGTTCCTTGCCGCGGACAGATACTGCCTGCCCTGCGAGCTGCTCCAGCACTGAAAAATATTCCAGTGTGCGCAGCGATTTTTCTGCTAAACGATTCATCTTATTCCTGCTCCAAAAAAAATATTTCGGTTTTCTCCCTTTAAAACAGGGAATGATAAAAATCTAACGTATGGAAATCCCGTTCGGCGTAATAAAGCGCGTATTTTTCACACACGACCGCAAGCTGCCGCAAAGATTCCCCGCCAAGTGCAAAGGAAAATACACACGGCATGCCACTGGTAATAATATGCGCCATTGCCGCATATGTGCCCTGCGGCAATGGTATTGCATCCTTGCTGCCCAAGCGCCGCAGGCAATCCGCATCCAACACCACGCCATCTTTTACCGAAAAATATATCGTGCCCTCTACTGGCTTGCCGCATACGCCGCATCCGGATAAATCTGGCAAAAAACCAGATTCCGCCATCAGGCGCAGTTCAAATGCCGCTTTTACCAATGTTTTATCTCGTTTCTGTTCAGCCAGCGCACGCAGCGCATATAAAAACAAACGTGTGACCGCGGGATTTTCTACTTCATCGGTTTCCGCGCAGCAAAGCTCCACAAAATAACAGCACAATGTATAAGTTTCAATATCCGCCGTTACGCCCCAAAATGAACGAACAATCTCTGCATCTGTCAGGGTGTACCTGCCGCGACTGTGATAAAGCGTTAGTTCACTCCAGCAAAATAGCCGCACGGCGGCTGTTTGCCGCCCATTGCGCCGCCGCACCCCTTTACATAATATTTCTATGCGCTGCCCCTGCTCGGTTAAAACCGTTATGTAACGGTCCGCGTCACCAAAATCGGTTTCGCGGATAATAAGCCCTTTTATCGTCAGATGCTGCATGGTGCTCCCTCTGCATATCCCTGTATTGCATATACGCCATCGGGTCCCCAGTTTCTATGAACGCATCCCAATATTGCTGCAATGTCATTTTATCGCACACTCCCTTTCACACCTTAGCATAACCGGAAGCCGCGACTGTTACCACAGGGAATTTTTTGTTATTCATCCTGATAGCCAAAACTGCGCATTTGAAACGTATTATTGCGCCAGCCTTCTTTTACCTTCACCCATAATTCCAAAAACACATGGGTATCCAAATTGCGTTCCATCTCAAGCCGGGCGGATTTACCGATTTTTTTCAGCATCTCTCCATTTTTCCCGATAATAATCCCTTTATGGCTGGCTTTTTCGCAATAAATCGCCGCATTGATTTCAATTAAGCCATTTTCCCGCTCATTCCAACGCTCAATGCCAACGGCTACACCATGCGGCACTTCCCGGTCTAATAAACGCAGCATTTTTTCCCGGATAATTTCTGCCACAATCTGCTGCTGTGGCTGGTCGGATACCATGCCTTCCGGGAATAATGCGGGGCTTTCCAGCGCGAATTTCTCCAGTTCATCCAACAAAATGCCTGTATTTTCCCCTGTGCGCGCCGATAACGGCACAACAGCGTCAAAATCATACCGCGCCGCATAAACTGAAATCACTTCCAACAGCGCTTCATGCGGCACCGTATCCACTTTATTGATGGCCAACACCACAGGTACGCCATTTTTTTCAGCTTCTGCAATCAAGCTTTCTTCCGGCGCGCCAATGCGCGGGACTGGCTCTACCACCAACGCTGCCGCATCCACTTCCGCTACACTTTCGGTTGCAACTTTTACCATAAAATCACCCAGCCGTGAACGCGGCTTGTGCAGCCCAGGCGTATCCAAAAACACAAACTGGCAATCATTTTTTGACAAGACCCCAGTAATCCGGGTGCGCGTAGTCTGCGGCTTGCTTGATACAATCGCCACTTTACAGCCTACAAGCTTGTTTACCAGCGTCGATTTGCCTACATTCGGACGCCCTACGACCGAAATAACCGCCGTCTTTTTAATCTCCATAAATTTTTCTCCTTTATTTCAGCCTGCCATAACAAAAAATAAATACACCTGCCACAGGCAGCGATAAGCCAAATAATATCAGCCCCCAAATATGCCGGCATAAAACACAAACCGCCCGCCACAGCGCACCGCCAGGCAGGAAAAACACTGCCCCAACCACCACACAAAATAAGGCGCACAAAAATACCGCTGCTGCCGCAATATCTTTTGCCTGCCGTATCTGTTCGTCATAACCTGCCGCCTGTTTGTCGCATAACCGCTCAATTGCTGTATTCAGCAGTTCTGCCGCCATCATCAGCGCAAAACATAAACATAATACCGCGTATTTGACCACATCCAGCCCGCCAAGCAGTGCAAAAACTGACACATATACCGCCGCTGTAAGATGGATGCGGAAATTGCGTTCTGTGCGCACACAGGCACGGAATCCCTGCCAGGCATACTGAAAACTTTGCCGCAGGCGCCGTATCTCATGGTTCATGGACGCGTCAAGCCTACTGCTGATAAAATGATTTCTTCCTGCTGGCGCATGAGCAGCCGGTCAGCTTCATCCCGTTCATGGTCAAAACCCAACAGATGCAATACAGAATGCACAGTTAAAAAACCGCATTCCCGTGCGGTGGAATGTCCAAATTCCTGCGCCTGCTGCTGTGCCCGCTTATAATTCAAAATGACATCGCCTAACATAATATCCGTATAGATTACTGTATCATTTTCCAAATCTTCCTGCGGTTCGCCATTATAAAACGTATACATTGGGAAACTTAAAACATCTGTCACTATATCCTTGCTGCGGTATTGCCGGTTCATCGCCTGAATGGTATCATCATCAACGATAGTGACATCTACAAACGCATCAAACCCTACTTTTTCCTGTGTTAATGCCTGTTTCGCACACTGCGTCACCAGCTGACGGATTTCTTCTTCATTTTCAAGTTCCACTTCTGATGTCACACGAACACTATATTCCATAACAAAAACTTCTCCTCCCAAAAAGCACAACACCATTTCCCGTTTGATGTATCATGCCGCTTGCGGACATTATACCACAGCATTCCCAAAAAATTAACCCCTTTCTGAAATTCCTTTTATCCAGAAAACCTTTATTTTCAAACATTGCCTTGATTGTTTTCAGCAGAAAGGGCGCCTCCCCCATGGAGGGTTGCTTTTGGTAGGGCATTTACGGTATAATATTCTTGACCAGCAAGGGGGCATACTATGGGTACACCAGAAACCATCCTAAAAGAATATTTCGGGCATTCCGCATTTCGTGGGGAACAATTACCCCTTATCCATGCCCTGTTAAATGGCCGCGATGTGCTTGGCGTTATGCCAACCGGCGCAGGCAAATCGATTTGCTACCAGGTTCCCGCAATGCTCATGCCTGGCATCGCCCTTGTCATCTCCCCGCTTATCTCGCTGATGAAAGACCAGGTCGGCGCCCTGACCCAATCGGGTATCCCTGCCGCCTGCCTCAACAGCGCAATGTCCTCTGCTGAACAAGCAAATGTCCTTGAAGCTGCCTGCCAGGACAAAATCCGTTTGCTCTATGTCGCCCCTGAACGCCTTTCCTTACCAGGGTTCCTGCGGATTTTTGATTATATCCCCCTCGCATTTACTGCCGTCGATGAAGCCCACTGTATTTCCCAATGGGGACAGGATTTCCGCCCCAGCTATGGGCGCATCCCGGATTTTCTAAAAATATTCCCTGACCGCCCGCCTGTTGGCGCGTTTACTGCAACCGCAACATCTGCCGTCCGGGATGATATCATCCAGCTTTTAGCGCTGAATCATCCCTTGGTACGCGTTTCTGGGTTCGACCGCCCAAACCTTACTTTTATCACCGAACAGCCCCGTAACCGGCTTTCCCATCTGCTGACCTTGCTCCAAGAACGCGCACAGCAAAGCGGCATTATCTATTGCTCTACCCGCAAAGCGGTCGACGAAGTGTATGGCTACTTAACCACCCATGGTTTCGCCGCGGGCCGGTACCATGCCGGGCTGCCCGCTGCCCAGCGCCGCCAGACCCAGGATGATTTCCTGTTTGACCGGATTACCATTATGGTGGCAACCAATGCCTTTGGCATGGGCATTGATAAATCCAATGTTTCTTTTGTGATTCATTACAATATGCCACAAGATATCGAAAGCTATTACCAGGAAGCCGGACGCGCTGGGCGCGACGGCACGCCCGCTGACTGTATCCTGCTTTATTCCCCGCAGGATGTCCATACCTGCCAGTTTTTAATCGAACACAGCCATGACCATGAAGATGCTGAACTGGACGCGGAAACCCGCCGCCTGCTGCGGGAACGCAGCCTTGAACGTCTGCGCCAAATGACGTTTTACGCCACAACGACCGATTGTCTGCGGTATCGGCTGCTCCGCTATTTCGGCGAAAACCCGCCGTTGTCCTGCGATAACTGTTCCAACTGCCTGACTAATTTTGAAGAAATTGATGCCACCATTGACGCACAAAAAATTGTTTCCTGTGTCTTTCGGCTGCATCAGCGCAGACGGTCGGTCGGTAAATCTTATATTGCCGATATCCTGCATGGCGCGGAAAAAGACCGCATCCAGCAGGATGGCTTTGACTCCTTATCCACTTATGGCATCATGAAAGATTGCACCATAAACCATATCCGCGGGCTGATTGACCGCTTGATTGAATCGGGTTACCTGGTGCAATCCACCGGGGAATATCCTGTTGTGCGTTTGTGTGAAAAATCAAATGATATCATCCGCAAACATTTGCCCTTTATTGTGCGTATGCCGCGCGATAAACGACAAAAAACCGCTGCCCCTGTGCTGCAAAGCGCTTTATACGAAACCCTGCGCGCACTGCGCGCTAAAATTGCAGCGGAAGAAGGCGTGCCCGCCTTTATGATTTTTTCCAATGCTGCTTTGCAGCATATGTGTACCAAAAAACCAATTACTGAAAATGAATTTCTGGAAATCCCCGGCGTCGGGCGCATAAAAGCGGAAAAATATGGCGAATCCTTTACCACTTGTATTAAAGAATACCTTATGCCTGCGCCGCAAAGTACTGCCGCCCAGCAAATTGGGCTGACCCCGCCCGTTGCCGCTTGGAACGCAGAGGAAGATAACCGCCTGCGTGCGGAAGCACAAGAAAAACTGCCAGTTTCTACGATTGCTGCGCAGCATTCACGCCCAGTCAGCGCAATCCTTGCCCGCCTCAAACTGCTTGGGCTACCCATTACCCGTGGATAATGTTTTAAACCCTAAACAGGAGGAATCTGCTATGCAGTTACATCTTTTAACATTCAACCACTGTGCAAAGCAGATGCTGCTATCTGCTATCTGGAAGGGGGTGCTTTTATGAAGCATTCCATCTCCCGTTTCCTGCTTGCCAGCTTATTTGCAATATCTATCCTGTGCGTGGTTGTGTTTACTTGCCTAACGGCACTTATTAACCACCAAAGCGCGGCTGCAATCCGCCAAATCGGGCAAATCTATATGTCCGGCATGAGTCAGCAGATTTCCCTGCATTTTGGCACCACCATAGACCTGCGCCTTGGGCAGGTCAGTGCCCTTGTCGATTCCGTGCCGCCCCGCGGAGATGCCGATACAACCCGTGTTTCCCTCGCTTATAACGCCCGCCTGCGCGGGTTTGAATACCTTGCCCTTTATCATAAAGATGGCAGTTTTGATATGATTTATGGCGCGGAAATCCAACCGGCTGACCCGGAAAGCTTTGGGCAGTCACTGCGCAGCGGCGCAGAAAAAATCGCCGTCGGACAGGATGCTGATAACAACGGCATTATCCTGATGGGCGTGCCTGCCGCTTATCCCCGTACGGACGGCGGGCAATATACCGCACTCGTTGCCGCCCTGCCCGTTTCCTATATCGGCGATACCTTATTTGCCAATATGAATGACAGTATGTTTACATACTCCATCATCCGCCCAGAAGGGCTGTTTATCACCCGCGGCAAAACCATTGCCAACGATAACTATTTTGATTGGGTGCAGCAACAATATGATAGTTTCGATGGCGGCACCCCGGAAGAATATCTTACCCAACTGCAAGCCGCCATTCATGCAAGGCGCAATTATACCACAGAAATTTCTGTTGACGGCGAACGCCGGCATTTATATTGCAGCCATTTGCCCCATTCCGACTGGAGCCTGCTGCTGTCCATGCCATATGGCCCGTTGGATTCTACCATAGACCAGCTTGGACACCAATGGACAATTTCTTCGCTGGGTGGGTGCAGCATTATCCTGTTTGCTTTGCTGCTGGTTTTCTTATGGTATTTCCGCCTAACCCGCCGGCAGGTGCGCGATTTGGAGGATGCCCGCCAGGCTGCCGAACGCGCAAACCGCGCCAAAAGCGAGTTCCTTTCCAATATGAGCCATGATATCCGCACGCCTATGAATGGCATTGTTGGCATGACTGCCATTGCCAGCGCCAATATTGACAATACCTCACAGGTACAGGACTGCCTGAAAAATATCACGCTGTCCAGCCGCCATTTGCTGGGGCTTATCAATGATATCCTGGATATGTCCAAAATTGAAAGCGGCAAACTAACCCTCAATATTGCGCAGCTTTCCCTGCGCGAATCCATGCAGAATATTGCCAATATGATGCAGGCACAAGTACAAGAAAAAAATCAGGTATTCCACTTATACATTCAGGATGTCTTATATGAAAACGTTTGCGGCGATAGCGTGCGCCTCAACCAGGTGTTAATCAACCTGCTGGGCAATGCTGTGAAATTCACACCGGATGGCGGTGTGATACAACTTGCCCTTTATCAGGAACCTTCCCCAAAAGGAGTTTCCTATGTCCGCACCCATATCCGGGTGAAAGACAATGGCATTGGGATGTCTGAAGCCTTCCAAAAACAAATCTTTGAGCCATTTATGCGCGAAGATAAAGAGCGCATTCAAAAAACCGAAGGCGCTGGGCTTGGCATGGCAATCACCAAATATATTATTGACGCCATGGAAGGCAGCATTGAAGTGGACAGCACACCAGGAAAAGGCAGCGAATTCCATCTTATCATCGACTTTGAACGGGTGGTTGCAAACGAAGAATCCCTAACCCTGCCCGACTGGAATGCTCTGATTGTGGATAATGATGAAATGGTCTGCGAAAATGCAGTTGCGGAACTGTTATCGCTTGGTGTGCGTGCCGATTGGGCGCTGGATGGGCAAAGCGCTTTGGAAGTTGCCCGCAGTCATATCGCCAAAGGTGACCCTTGCCATGCTATCTTGCTTGACTTTCAGCTTCCAGATACCTCCTGCTTCCAGCTCGCACAGGAGCTGCGCCAGCTTTGCGGTGAAAATGTGCCAATCCTGCTGCTGTCCGCTGGCAACTGGAATAATGTTGAAGCCGATGCCCTTGCTGCTGGCATTTGCGGGCATATCCCCAAACCATTATTCCGTTCCACTTTGTTTTATTGCCTGCGGCAATTTTCGGATAAAGCACCTTTGCTAGATATCCCGGCTACAGAACCAGAATCCACTTTCGATTTTAACGGCAAGCATATCCTGCTTGCTGAGGATAATACCCTGAACTGGGAAATTGCAAACGAATTGTTATCTGATTTGGGTCTTGATTTGGAATGGGCGGAAGATGGGCAAATTTGTGTGGATAAATTCCAAAATTCTGCCCCAGGGCAATATGATGCTGTACTAATGGATTTGCGGATGCCCAATATGACTGGGTTTGAAGCAACCAAAGCAATCCGCAGCATGGATCGCCCTGACCATGGTCTGCCAATCATTGCAATGAGCGCCGATGCGTTTTCCAGCGATATTCAGAAATGTTTGGACTGCGGCATGGATGCCCATGTCCCCAAACCGATTGATGTTCAGCAAGTTGCCCGTTTATTGCAGCGCTTGCTGAACCCATAGGAAAGGATGTGCCTGACTGATGAAGAAAACGCTCGCTTTACTGCTTACCCTGGTCATCGCCTTAGGACTTGCCGCCTGCGGCGGGCAAAAACCTGCGCCAGATGCCATCAACGACACCCCTTCTCCTGTCAATATCACATTATGGACATATCCGGTTGGCAACTGGGGCAATGCGACAACCGTTGCCGGTGTCATTGCCGATTTTTCCCGGAAATACCCCAATATTAACCTATCTGTGGATTTTCTTTCTTATAGCGATGGTGATGATAAAATTGAAGATGCCATTGCCAGCAAAAACACTCCTGACCTTGTGCTGGAAGGCCCGGAGCGCTTGTCCGCGAACTGGGGCGCCCGCGGTTTAATGGTGGATCTATCCGATCTGCCCTTTGACCGCGTGCAAGATTCTGTCTTGTCTGCCTGCCGCTCACCAGAGGGCGCTTATTATACGTATCCCATCTGTATGACCGCCCACTGCATGGCAATCAATTATGATTTATTCAAAGCGGCTGGCGCTTTGCAATATATCGACACGGAAAACCACACCTGGACAACAGAGGGTTTCATTTCGGCTGTCCAAGCGCTGGACGCCTATGGCGTCAGCAATATCGCGGCAATTTACTGCGGTGGTCAAGGCGGCGACCAAGGCACTCGCGCCCTAATCAACAATCTGTATGGCGGCGCTTTCACCACGCCGGAACATGACCACTACACCGTGCATACAGAACCCAATATCCGCGCACTTACCTTGCTGCGCAGCCTGCCCGGCTTCCAGTTTGACGCGTCAATGGTTGGGGAAAATGAAGTGGAACAGTTTTGCCGCGGCGAACTCGCCATGGCATTTTGCTGGAACGCCGCCATTGCCATCAACCATACCGTCAACAATCCAGACCTGCAATTCAAAATCTTCCCCATGGCATTCCCCTCGCCTTCTGGCACGCCGCAGCTTGTCGGCGGCATTTGGGGGTTTGGCATTTTTGATAACGGCGACCCCGCGAAAATTGACGCCGCAAAAACATTTATCCGTTTTATCACCGAAAATAATGCCCAATATACCCGTGCCGTGCAAATTGCAAATTACTGGCCGGTTATACGCGATATAGAAAATATCTATGTCAATGACACGTTAATGACCGAATACGGTGCATTTATGCCATTCATGGGCGATTATTATCAGGTTACGCCCGGTTGGGCACAAGCCCGTATCGCTTGGTGGCATATGCTCCAACAAATCGGCACAGGTACAGATATCAGCACTGCCACAGCCGATTTCGATGTTACAGCCAACGCCGCAATAGGGCCTTAATCCCCCTGGAAACCTTTTGTGTTTTTCCGCATACACTGAATCAGGCGCCCAGCCCAAGGCGCTGGAAAGGATGATGAGTATGGAAAACCTTGGTTTCACCGCAATCCCAGCGATTACAGTGATTTGTTATCTGGTTGCCCAAATTGTCAAAGCAACCGCCCTTGATAACAAATGGCTGCCAATTATCTGCGGAATCTGCGGCGGCGTGCTTGGTGTTGCCGCAATGTATATTATGCCGGATTTTGCCGCAACAGATTCGATTACGGCGGCTGCCATCGGTATTGTTTCCGGGCTTGCCGCAACAGGTGTACACCAGGCGGCAAAGCAATTAGGCGGTGGCTGCAATGGAAATTAAAACAAAGCTCTGTAACCCTGCAAATTATGGCAAATCCCGTGGTGACAGCACTATCTCTTATATTGTGATACACTATACCAGCAATCTTGGCGACACTGCAAAAAACAACGCAGATTATTTTGCCCGTGAAGTGGTGGAAGCCTCTGCCCACTATTTTGTAGATGAAAATGAGATTTGGAACAGCGTACCACCGGAATACCCTGCCTGGCACTGCGGCGGCGGCTTACAGGGTGAAAATGGGCATACCTTTTTCCATCAGTGCCGCAATGCAAACAGCATTGGGGTAGAAATCTGCATGACAGACCGCACAGGACAAGTGCGCATGGGCAGCATTGCCCATGCTGCAAAACTGGTGCGGATGCTGATGGATAAATATCATGTTGGTATCAGCCATATCATCCGTCACTATGATGTGACCGGCAAGGACTGCCCTGCCCCAATGGCATCAGACCCAAACTTATGGGCTGCGTTCAAAAAACAACTTGCTTCCGAGGAGGTGCTGGATATGCGTTACCAGTATTATGATGATATGCCTGTATGGGCACAGCCAACAATCTCCAAACTGGTAAAGAAAGGCTTGCTGAAAGGTTCTGGCGATGGCGTGCTCGATTTAGGCGAAGATGCGCTGAAAATCCTTGTGGTCAATGACCGCGCCGGGTTATATGATGCTTAAAATAAGCATCAAAAAAACAAGGCGCCTGTTATGATTTGCATAACAGGCGCCTTGACTTTTTTCGATTGGAGCTGGTAATCGGACTCGAACCGATGACCTGCGCATTACGAATGCGCTGCTCTACCAACTGAGCCATACCAGCAGACAACAATACTATATTATCATATCATTGCCTGTTCGTCAATGCAGTTTTTCAAAAAAATCAACAGACAGCTTATTCATCCGGCGCACCGGTTTTCCGTGGGGATTCTGTTTTTTTCTGCTTCCGGTCGGGCACAATGAAATTCCGATATTTCCCTGGCGGCATACCAACATATTTTGCAAACTGCAAATTAAAATAGCTTTGGGTATCATATCCAACCATTTCCGCAATGCGCGAAAGCGGCAAATCAGTCATAATCAGCAAGGTTTGTGCTTCCCCAATGCGGCGGCGCAGCAGATACTGCATTGGCGCATAACCAGTTTCCTTTTTGAACACATGCGACAAATAATATGGACTAATGCGCAGCGTTTCGCCAATGCTTTGTAATGTCAGCGGCTCGGCAAAATGGATATCAATATAATCTTTAATCCGTTTGCATAACACATCCGCTTCTTCTGCGGGCGGCGTTTCCGTACCGTTTACAATGGCAAGCACCTTGACCAAAACCGCTTCCATCAAATGATGGCAGAATGTTTCTGACTGCGGCGCACCAGTGCTAAGGTTTTGGAACATCATTTCAAATAGCCGATATAGTTCCGTAAAGCTGTCGCCAGCTGGGAAAACACAGCCTTTGCTATCAGGTATCAATGCGTTTTCACGCAGCTCAGGCATATGCAAGCCGCCAACTGCAATGCAGTATCGCCCAATCCCACCATCTGGCGTTGGCACTTCATCATGCACAACCCCAGCATTATAAATCAGCAAATCCCCTTGCCGGATATACTGTTTTTTATGGTCTAACAAATATTCGCTGACGCCGCTGTAAATCAGCCCAATTTCGATAAAATCGGGATGGGCGTGCATCACCCGTGGATGGGCGTTCTGTTCTGGCGGGATTTTGGAGATATACAACAGCCGCGGCTGGTTATCCCCGGCAAACGATGGCTCAAAACTATGTTTCACAAAACATTGTACATTGGGTTTCCGTTGTGTGGGCATAACTGCCCCCTTTCTATATGTTCTCCCGGAATAAAATCTCATGCCGGACAAAAATGTTGGTATGTTCGGGTTTCCGGTCGTAAATAATGTATTCAAACAGCAGCCGCATTGCCAAGCGCCCTTGTGTCATCAAATTGCCGCTGATGGTGCAGGCAACCTGCCCATTACGCACCAGTTCTTTGATGGCAGGATATTTTTCATAACATATCACTGCCAGCCTGCCGGATAAGCCTTTATCCTGCACTGCCCGGCAGATATCGGGCACACAGCCGCAGGTGATGAACAGCGCGTCTATATCCGGGCAGCGCCCCAGCAGGGCGGATGCCCCGCCATAAGCCGCTTCCGCAGTCTCCTGTATTTCTTCTACGCCCGCAATCTGTACCTCTTGCCAGCATTGCGGCAGATAATTTTCAAAAACCTGCCTGCGCTGGACAACTCCACGCATAGCATGGCTGGAGATAATGCCGAGTTTGCCTTTGCCGCCCAGCAGCAGCCCTGCCAGCCGCGCCGCGACCTGTGCGGACTGTGCTTCATCCTGCCGGACAGAACACAAACGCGGCACATCTGCTAAATCGGAATTGACGGTAACAACTGGGATTTGTGCCGCGTCCAATGCGCGAAGCGCCTCCGCCACGGCAGGCGCTTCAATTGGGCCCACCACAACCCCAGATATTTTCTGCCCGCAAAGCTGCCGCAGGCATTTTGCCTGCGCATCAGCGTCTGGGATTTCATAATACTGTATCTCAAAATTAAAGCTGTTGAAATCTTGGCGCACCAGTTCCATGCCGCGTTTCAAATCCGCCAAGGCATCCACCACCGGCAGCACAACCGCAATCGCCATTTTCTTTTTCTGATAATTAAGCGCCTTGGCCAGTGGGTTGGATTCATACCCATATTCATCAAGAAGCTGGCGTATCTGCTGCCGTTTGGCGTCACTGACTCCAGGTCGGTTGTGGATGACCTTATCTACGGTTGACTTGTGTACCCCAGCCATTTCCGCAATTTGCTTTAATGTAATCCCCATGCTATATCCTCACTTTACAGAAACCCTTTTTCCGCAAAACACGGTATATCTTTACGTCATCATCTGCCGCCTGCGGGATAGGTTCATGGTACCATCCTGCATGGTCTGCAAATTTTCCAGGCAGGAACCCGTCCCCAATGCCACACAGGAAATGGCTTCTGACGAAACCCGGGTCGGGATACCTGTTTTCGCGGCAATCAGCTTGTCAAAGCCCCAAACCATCGCGCCGCCGCCAGTCATGACAATACCATTGGTAGAAATATCGCCAGTAAGCTCTGGCGGTGTGCGTTCCAATACAGCATGGATGGCTTCCACAATAGTAGAAGAAACCTCCTCAAACGCGCCTAGGATTTCGGTGGACTGCACGGTAAATGTGCGCGGCAGCCCTGTCATCAGACAGCGCCCTTTGATTTCCATTGAGGTTTCTTCCGGGCGCGGGTAAACGCACCCGATTTCTTTTTTGATATCCTCGGCTGTCCGTTCGCCAATCAGCACATTATGCTTGCGGCGGATGTATTTGATAATGGATTCGTCAAATTTATCACCAGCGATTTTAATGGAAGTCGATTCCACAATACCGCCCAACGAGATGACCGCAATATCTGTCGTGCCGCCGCCAATATCCACAATCATATTGCCATTTGGCTTTGCAATATCAATGCCTGCGCCAATGGCTGCGGCAACCGGTTCCTCCACCAAAAAAACCCGTTTTGCCCCTGCCTGTGTGCCTGCGTCAATGACAGCGCGTTCTTCCACCTCGGTAATCACCGAAGGCACGCACATAACAACATTGGGCTTGAACAGCCGGAATCCCAACACTTTGCGGATAAATTCCTTAATCATGCGCTCGGTCATTTCATAATCTGAAATGACGCCCTCGCGCAGCGGGCGGATGGCAATGATATTGCCTGGTGTGCGCCCAAGCATTTTCTGGGCATCTGTACCAACGGATAAAATCCGTCCATTGGATTTGTCCACAGCCACCACAGATGGTTCATTCAGCACAATGCCTTTGCCTTTTACATAAACCAGCACAGATGCTGTGCCCAAATCTATCCCGATATCACTCGAAAAAAAACGGAACGAACCGAGTGCCCGTAAAAATTTCTTTGTATATTCATTCATAATACAGCCTGACCTGCTTTCCAATTGTTCGCTTTTCTTGAAAATTACTGCCCAGCAGTTGTGCTTTTGCCCCGTTCCGGATAATCCCTCTCCTATTATTATGCCACAAATGCCAAATTTAAACGCCATCAGCAATGATTTTATTTATATCCGGATAAAAAGCCCAACTTTGTCCCCTGTATATGCTTATTATACCGTATCTGCCGAGTAATGCAATGGCTAAGTGCTCGGAATGCGCAATGTTTTCCAAATTGTTATCTACGTAAAACTGGTGTTTTCGTCAAAGACAGCACAAATACGGCTTCCGCCCCAGCCGCACGCAGCATCCGCACACATTCCGCAGCGGTTGCCCCAGTGGTAATGACATCGTCAATCAGCAACACCCGTTTGCCTTGCAGCCCGGCGCCGCGGCACAGCCGGAAAGCGCCTTTGATATTTTGGGCGCGTGCTTCATGCGGCAAACTGGATTGTACCCGCACAAAAGCACGCTTACGTAAAACCCTTTTGCAAGGCAACGCAAAGCGCCGCGCAACCAATTTCGCAGCCAAACCCGATTGATTATAGCCGCGTTTCATCCAGCGCAGCCATGACAGCGGCACAAATGTGATAAAATCCGGCTTCCAACAGTCCAAATATCCTTGCAGGCAGTCGCCGGCAAGCTGCGCGAACCAATCGGCATAAGCACGGCGGTGCTGGAATTTATAGGCGTGCATCGCACCGCGTACAAAATCCCGATAAACCAGCGGCGCGTCTGCCGCGTCCGCGCCTTCCACGGTGAATTTGTCATACAGCCAATAACTGCCTTTTGCCAAGCAGTCTGGACACAGGATAAACTGTTCTGGCGGCAAATCTTTGCCGCACTTTTTGCACCGCTGCGGATACAATAATTGTTTTATTTTCATTCATCCAACACCATACGCGCTTTTAACGCGCTATACCGCCGCCCACGGGTATTGGTTTCCACCATGGTTTCAATCACTTGTTGTGAACCGACAATGACCAGCAGTTTTTTTGCCCGCGTAATGGCAGTATATAAAATATTACGGGTCAGCAAACGGCGGGACACCCCTTCGGATAATGCCACAATGACCGCGTCAAATTCACTGCCCTGCGCTTTATGTACCGTCATTGCATAGGCAAGTTCGAGTTCATCCAGCATATCAAAGGTATAAGTTGCAATTTTATCATCAAACTTGACCAGCAGGCACTCCTGCCCGGGGAATATCTGCAAAATTTCCCCCACATCGCCGTTGAACATCCCCATGCCCTGGTCATGCCCATCATCGCGTTCCCAAGCCAGGTCATAATTATTGCGTACCTGCATCACCCGGTCGCCCTCCCGGAAAATGGTATCACCAAACCGTTTTTCCTTCTTGTCCTCGGCTGCCGGGTTTAAGGACTCCTGCAATTGCCGGTTTAGCTGCATGGTACCAGCCCCTTGCCGCCGTGAAGGGGTCAATACCTGAATCTGCCCAGGGTTTAGATGATAATAATTTGGCAGGCGGTCTTTGCAAAGGGATGCGATTGTCCGCACCACCGATGCCGCGTCAGATTTGCGCATCATAAAGAAATCGCCATCCCGCCCGGATGGAACAGGCATTCTGCCTTGGTTAATGGCATGGGCATTCATGACAATATCGCTTTTCTGTGCCTGCCGGAAAATTTCTGTGAGCTGCGTGACGGGCACCCGCCCGGAACCGATTAAATCCCGCAGGAAATTGCCGGGGCCAACAGGCGGGAGCTGGTCAGCGTCCCCGACCAGTACCAGCCGTGCGCCAAAAGGCATGGCGGAAAGCAATGCCTGCATCAACGAAATATCCACCATTGACACTTCATCCAGCACGATTGCGCCGCATTTTAACGGATTTGCGACATTGCGCTGGAATACCAGCCGCCCCCCTTTGCCATAGCCGGCTTCAAGCAGGCGATGTATGGTTTTTGCTTCCATGCCACAGAGTTCACTCAGCCGTTTTGCGGCGCGCCCAGTTGGCGCTGCCAACACAACTTCAAGCCCTAAGGCTTCAAAAATACGCAGCATCCCACGGACAGCCGTGGTTTTGCCTGTACCTGGGCCACCCGTCAGGATGGATACCCCATATTTTGCAGCGCTGGCAATCGCCTGCCGCTGCAAAGGGGCATACTGTACATCGCCATCAGTCAACACTGACTGTAAAAGCTCGTCCAAGTTAAAATCATATGTATATTCCTGTTCCGCAAGCTGCCGCAGGCAGCCAGCAAGGAAATCTTCCGCTTCATACATTTGCCGCAGGTAAATGGCTTCCCGCCCCGCAATGCGCTGGCGGATAATTTGCCCACGGGCTTCCAGCCGCCGCAGGCTGGCATGGGCACGCTCTTCATCAAATTCCGCCTGTTCATCAGACAGCAGCTGGCACGCCGCCGCAACCAGCTTTTCCACAGGGATAAAGGTATGCCCATTGCCAAGATTAAAGGTCATAGTATATAAAATGCCGGCATCCGCACGTTCCTCAGAAAGGCGCGGCAAACCAAGGTTCAACGCCAGTCCATCTGCCAAGCCAAAATCAATCTCATAATATTCATCACATAAAAGATATGGGTTTTCTGCCAACGCGTCCATTGCCGCCACGCCAAGCCGTTTATACAGCCGGGGCGTCAGCCAAATGGGCAGACCATTTTCGGTCAGGAAATCCATCAGCAGCCGCATTTCGCTCATTTCGGTGAACTGTCTGCCAATATCCCGCGCTTTTTTGGGGGTAATGCCCCGGATTGCGGTAAGCTGTGCCGGGTCATTTTGCAAAATATCAAAGGTTTCTTCCCCAAATTCCCCAGCGATTTTTGCAGCCAGTTTGGGGCCTACCCCTTTAATCAGCCCGGAACCCAAATAATCCGCAATGCCGCGGGCAGAAACCGGCAAATGCCGTTCAAATGTTTCCGCGGTGAACTGTTCCCCATAGGCGGGATGCGTTGTCCAGTGCCCGCCAAGGGATAACTCTTCCCCCAACCCAAGCCCGGGGATATAGCCGGTTGCGGTCACTTCGCCGCCATCCGGCGTGGCAAGGCGCAAGACAGCATAGCCATTTTCTTCATTTTGAAACACAACCTGCGCCACTGTGCCGCAGACCATTTGATAACCTTCCTGCATGGCATGAAACCCTTTTCTTCTGTCTATTTGATATAAGTTATCCCGTATCGTGCCGCTGCTGCCGCCGCAGGATTTTCCGCGGCATCCCCCAGTTCCAGAAAAACGATTTCCATCCGGGGCAGGTATAAACGGCGCGCCTGTTCTGCTGCAAGCAGCAGGCGTTCGCTGTCCGGCGATGTGCCATCGCCGGATAAATACAAGGTTGCAGGCGCATCCGTGCGGGCATAACCTGTCATAATTATATCATAAATGCCCTTCAAAATGCAAATGAACCCCACGGCTGCCAACGTCCCAATAACGCACTCAAATAAATATGGCATATTGCGTTCCCTCCTTGCCCCAGTTTATGCCCGCCGCCAAGATATTGTGCCGTTTTCGTGAAATAAAGGCGGCAGGCTTGAAGCAATGGCGGTTTCATGCTACAATGGATTATGACTTTTTGCCCCCTTTCGCACCTGCCCCGGAATGGAGATGAGATTTTGCTCAAACGAAATATAGACTGGCTGTTCCTTGTTTTTCTGGCATTCAGCCCACTGCTGGATTTAGCCAGCGGTATCCAAGCATACCTGTTAAATGGCGGCACTGGGCTGCTTGGCACCCATCAAATTGTCATCCAGCCATCTATCAGCATCAGCCTTAGCGTGCGCATGGCTGTGCTTGTCATTATGGCGCTTTACCTGCTGATACAGCGGGATAAACAGGCGGTCTTAGCAGGCGCCGGGCTGGTTGCCGCATTTGCCCTGTCAGTTGCTGGGCAAGCCCTGCGCGGCGTATCGTTTTCACTGCGTGAAGATATCCTTTATATGGCGCGGTACAGTTTTAACATTGCATCCATTTTCACTTATGCCCATGTGCTGCGGCATATGGCGCAAACGTCAGGTTTGCGCCGTATCCCCGCGCCGGACGGTCCCACTGTGGCGCTGGCGCATCCCATGCCGGACGGCGTCCGCCGCCGGATTGACGATATCCTTTGCTGGACGCTGCTGATTGCCTCGCTTGGCATCCTGCTGCCATACCTTGCCGATATCGGGTTTTATACCTACGCTGACCCGCTTGGCTATCGCGGCTGCCGGGGACTGTTTTATTCCGGCAACGATGCCGCCGCGCTGATGATGCTGTTATTGCCGTTGCTGTTATGTGCGCTGATGCGGCTGGACGGGTTAAAATCCCGGCGGGGTGCGGCATATTTGGCGGCTGCCGCCTGCGGCGTCACCGCCATGCTGGTGCTTGGCACCAAAACCGCATTCCTCGCCATCGGCGCCACCTTTGCAGGGCTTGCCGGTTATGCGCTGTTTTATGCCATATGGCGGCATCAATCCGTATTGCTTGCACGGTTTGGCATTTTCCTGCTGGTGTTTTTAGTGTTCTTCGGCATCCTGTCACTAATCACCCACAATAAAATCGGTCATGCCATTTATACTTCTTTTGCGTTTACCGGCGAATATGCGGCTTCACAAGGGTTGGAAACCGCCATGCTCAGCGGGCGCACCACGAAACTGATTGCCGTATGGCACCAGTTTCAAGCCGCAATGCCGCTCTCCCTGTTTACCGGGCTGGGGCGTGGCAGCCAGCAGGCAATTATTGAAATGGATGTGCTGGAACTCATCTTCTATTATGGCATCCCTGGCACACTGCTGATGGCTTGGGTATATTTAAAAAACGGCATTTTGTTTTTATGTGATTTGTTCCGGCGTTTCACCTTTACTGGCTGGTGCTGTGCCATATCGCTTGCGCTGTGCTGCGGTTATCTGTTTTTTGCCGGGCATACCCTGTTTAGTGTCACTTCTGGTTTTTATTTTGCACTTGTGCTACTCTATGCACGCACTTTCTCAATCCAACCGATCAAAGAGGCGAACCCATGAAAAAATCCGCTTTACGTGCCATCTCCTGGGTGGCGCTGCTCACCCTCATTGCCAAAGGGCTTGGCATGGTGCGCGATATTTTGCAGGCGCGTGCATTTGGCACAACTGCTGAGGTCGATTTATTCACCGCTGCAAATAACTGCACCATTTATCTGTTCACCACGGCGGCATATGCCCTTTGCCTTGCTGCTATCCCGATTTTTGCGCAAAGCCTGGCGCAGGGCAAAAAACAGGCTTTCCATACGGCAGATAATATTTTATCCATCACGGTGCTCGCTGGCGTGCTTGTCATGGCGCTGATGCTGCTGGCAGGAATTGCCGGGCTGCTGCCCGCACAGCAAGCCGCAGCATCCTCCCATGCTTTCCGCTGGTATGCGTCTGTTATGGCACTGACCCTGCCGCTTATTGTGGCGACCTATCTGCTGATGGCGCTTTTCCAAGCCATGGGACATTACTCGCTGCAAGGCAGTTTAAGCCTTTTGTATAACATTGTCTTATGTGGGCTGTTGCTGGCATTTGGCGCGCAGATGTCAGTTGCTGTATTCGCAGTCCTCACCAGCGCCGCCTGGGTTTTACAGCTTGCCATGGTGCTGCCGTTCCTGTTTCGGGAACACTACCGCTTCCATTTCCATCTGGATTTCCGCGCAGACTATCTCAAATTATATGTCCGCACCGCCATTGTCACTGCTTTTACCACAGCCATTTTCCTATTTTGCTATTTGCTCGACACCCATATGGCAGCGCCTTTCGGCGAGGGCGTGACTTCCGCGTTTTATTATGCGGACAAGCTGTTTACCCCGGTGACAACCACGCTTATTTACAGCATTGGCGCGGTTATGTTCCCCAAATGGAGCGAACAATATGCCACAATGGAAGATACGGATTACCGGGCATATGTCGGCGGTGTGGTCGAAAATACCATCCTGATTTTATTGCCGCTCAGCGCATTGTTTTCTGTTTTTGGCGTACCGATTATCCGGGTGCTGTTTGAAGGCGGCAGCTTTACCGCGGATTCCTCCGCCCTGACCGGCATGGTTTTTGCCCGTTATGCCCTTGGCATGGCAGGGTTTGCCCTGCTTGACCTGCTGGCAAAAGCCTATTATGCCATGCAGGACACCCGAACGCCGCTTGCCATCAATGCAGGCGTACTGCTGGGCAATTTGCTGCTGAACCTGCTGCTTTGCCATGTACACCCAACGCCTGGGGCGCTTGCCGCTGGTACTTCGCTGATTATGTCCTGCGGCGGTGCGGCATTGCTTTTCTTATTCCTGCGCAAACAGGTTTTTACCGTTTTACATCCCATACGGTTGATTTGCGGCGGTATTTTATCGGTGCTGTTATACGTTGGGCTGGATATCGCGGCAGGAATATTTGTCGGGCTGGCTGACAGCAAAATCATGCTGGTCATCAAATGCGGCGCGCTTGGCGCAGTTGGGCTCGCCATATACCTGCTGCTGATGGGGCGTATGCTCAAAAAACATAAAGGGGTACAGGCAAATGCAGAAAAGTAAACGAAGTCCACTATTTTGGCTGTTGCTGCTCATTGGGATTGGCAGTTCTGTTTTTATGTTATATCACCGCGTTGCTGCGGAGCGCAAAGCCGTTCATGTTGCGTGTGCAATCAGTTATGACGATGTCCAGCTGCTTTGTCAAACCGACCAGCGTTCCCCTGCCAGCTGGCTGGCGGATTTATCCGCTGGGGGCATCCATTATCTTATTCTGACCGATGAAAACCAGGCAGAAGCGGAACCCCTTGCACAGGCAGCAGGCATGGAAATTGCCCGCGCCGGAGATACGGCAAAAGCTGGGGACGCATTTCTGATTCCATCTGCACCGCCACGCGGCACCAAAGGGTATGATATCCCCGCCATGCCAAGGGGGGATAAAAATGTCCCGCTGGCGCTGGTGGAAAATTATGACCGCACAGGCGTTGTTATGCCGCCGGAATTTAACCCGGATGCCTGGGATGGGACAATGGTAAAAACCCTTTATATGTATGACGCATACAGTTACCATTATGACCCGGACGTCTGTGAAAATGGAAATATTTTATTTCGGGCAGTGACTGACCGTTTCATGCGGCTGCTGGTGGTCACACCGCTTGAATATGAAACTGGCGGCGTTGTCGTTGACCCGGCTGCCTATACCGATATGTTGTCAGCATTAAAAGAGCGGATTGCCAGTCGAGGGCTTACCCTTGGCAATACATTTTCCGCGTTGGATGCGCCCCGCGCCAATAAAATCCTGCTTGGCTGTTCGGTGCTGCTGCCTGCGGCGCTTGCTGTGCTGTTCTTATGCCTGGTATTCCCAGTCACGCCGTTGTTTGAAAACTTAATGCTGTTATGCAGTATCCTTGCCGCAGCAGGCGGCGCATTCCTTGTACCGGGGCTGCTGCAAAAAGCAGTCGCGTTTGGCACGGCTGTGCTGGCGCCCTGTTTTGCCGCGCTGATGCTTGGACATATCTGCCTACGCCGCGAAACCGATGTCAACCGCCTGCCTTTGCCGCTGCGGTTTATCGCAGCGCTTACCGCGCTACTGTTTATCAGCCTGGCTGGCGGGCTGTATATCGCCGCACTGCTTGCCACCCGGCTGTATATGCTGGAATTCGCTGTGTTCTCCGGCGTCAAACTGGCACAGCTTATCCCGCTTGCAATTGCGGTACTGATTCTGGCAGCAACCCTTCGCCACCGTCCTTCTTCCATGCGGCACAAAGTGCCTGTGGCTGTCATTATTGTGGTTATCCTTGGTGTTGCGGCAGCGCTGACGCTGCTTATCCTGCGGTCTGGGGATAATATGATACCAGTTGCAAAATTTGAACTTGCTGCCCGTACTTGGCTGGAACATACGCTGTATGCCCGTCCGCGCACCAAAGAAATGCTGCTGGCATTCCCTGCGTTGGCGCTGTTCCTCACCGCAAATGAACGGCAAATTACCTTGCTGGAATTTCCGCTTGGCATTTTAGCTGCGGTTGGGTCGGTATCGGTTGTCAATACATTCTGCCATATCTTCACACCTGTCCATATTTCATTGATACGCACCCTGTTGGGTGCTGGCATTGGCTTATGCCTTGGCTTTGCCGGCATGGCGGTGTTCCATTTGCTGCTTGGCAAAAAACAATATTAAGGAACCACTGATTAAAGCTCCTCTCAAATCACATGCAATCGAAACATGA
>CAJUDU010000009.1 GCA_910584935.1 uncultured Butyricicoccus sp.
AGGCAGCGATTGATGGCGTTAAAAAACAGTTTGCCTATTCCCTTCTCCTCCAGCAAATGACGGAAGTGCAGCAGGGTGGTGGCGTCCGGCACGTTTTGTTCGAAAAAGTTGATCCCCATGAACTTCCGCATGGCATAGCTGTCGTAAATGGCATCTTCCACACCTTCGTCCGACAGGCTGAACCAACATTGCAGCAGGTACATTCGCAGCATGGTTTCAATCTTGATGGGCGGACGACCACGTTTTCCCGTGGGATAGTGGGGCACGATCAGAGATACCCATTCATCCCACGGGATAATCTCGTCCATGATCTCCAGAAATTCTTCCCGCTTTGTCTTCTTTTTCCGATAAGCGTATTCCATGTCACTAAAACTTTCCTGTTTCATGCCTGCGCCCCCTTTTCTCCTATTATACCACACCTTCTTGACTTATGAAGGATTAAATCAGTGGTTCCCTAATACGCGGGAAAAATCCCGGTTCTTTAAATCCTCCGCCCGGATGACAAAATTAATTGGCCCACCATTCAAATCAAGGTCCATGCCGTCAATATCCTCTTGCGGATACGCATATGTATCATCATAAAGCTGAAGCAGCAAGGTGTCACATTCTGCGAAGCCTTCATCATTATCATCATATGACCGCGGATCATCCTGGAGATAACTAGGATATCCCCCTAACTTACAGCCGCCATTTTTAATCTGTTCCCGTATTTTTTGCAGTACTTCCCGCTCTTCTGGCGTATGATCGCGCAGCCGGTAAGGCATCAATTCTTCTGGGTCAGCATCAGGCAAACAGGCTTTTCCCGCGTCAGCAAAAAGCCGGTCAAACCGGAAATCTTCATCGTTAATTGCTTCTTGTTCCACCGGTTTGAAATCCACCTTTAATGGTACATTTGGGCAGCGCCATAAATAGTCATTCCCCCGCTGCATATCCTCTAAATCAAACTGGCTGGCTGGGCGCGGCATATTGCTGCGCTTTGCCTGTGCCCAAGGTACTGCCATTTTTGCTTCACATTCTTCCATGGTAACTGTATCATCAATTTCTGGATAATAAAGAATACGCCAATAATCCTGCGGCGGAAAGATATCACCTTCCAGCCCAAAATCACCAAAATGCCAGTCCTCTAAAAAAATTTGCAGCAGCCCTGTTTCCGGAAACCCTTCCATCAAGGGCATTTGTGCAAAATTAATTTGCGCACATAACCAAAGCTGACTGCCTTTGATGTCTGTAGGGATTTGTCCATGATGCGGCACATAAGGCGTTCCGCCTAAATGGCTGTCCGCCACACCAAATGTCTGTTTACTAAGCCGCAGACGACATGCTGGACGTTTATTTTCCGCCTGTATCTGATTCACAATTTGCTGACAAAATTGTATCTTTTGCATATTCGTCATTTGTTTTTTCCTCCAAATTCCTGTTTGCTTTTGAAACAGGGCGAGTTAGTCCTCTGCTGGTACGGGAATATATACCCGCTCCAGCGGGATGATTTCTTTATATTTGGTGCTTAATCCTTCATAATATTTGAGGATCAGCGCGGCTAGTTCCTGCCCATCTATCCCACGGATAATCGGTGTATGTTCCAAATACCGCTTCGCATTTTTGGTGTAGCCGGATAAGGATACAAATAACCCATAATCGCCTTCCCGCATCGCACCTTTCAGTGATTGGATTAAAGTTTCTTTGATATCATTGTCCTGGCTCTTGACTTGCACCAGAATGCGGGGCGGCAATTCATCTTTATATGCTGTAATATCAATCCCACTGTCACCGCCCTGCGGGGATAACTGGGTTCGATAACCCATGGCATTCAAAAGGTCAGCGACAAAATTTTCTAACGCATAGCCTTTTAAATGCCGGCTGAGTTCTTTCAAAATAAAATCCTTGGTGCTTTGTTTAATTTCCTCCGCAGTTGCGCCAACGGTTTCATCTTCTGTTTCTATGGATGTTTTTTTGAACCCTTTATCCAATGCAGCCAAAAACTCATCCGCATGGTTTTTAACCATAAATAATGTCATAAAAGAACCAGTTTCATATAATGCGCCTTGGGAAAATGCTGTCCGCGGCAAATGTTTCAGCCATTTTACTCTGCGCTGCTGTACATAAGATGCATTTGCGTCATATTGATAATCCCCTTCAATGATGCCAATATTGATTTCATTGTTGCTCTTGGATGGGAATACCACATAATCGCCAACCTGGATTTCATATCGAAACCGATACAGCATCCCGGCGCTGGCGGCAACTGCCCGTTTGCTTTCATACCCATAAACAGCCATATATTTCTCCTTGAAGGCTTCACGGTTGTTTTCTATATCCGTCATATCGCCAAAGTCTTCCCAGCCAATGGCAATCACATTTTTTTCTAAGAATAACGCATCATCCTGTGTATGAATGCCCCAAACCCGTTGTTCCATCTCTTTCATCCCCTGCTGTTTTTATTTTCGTTATCATCCTGGTTCATTATGGCAAGCCTGCCCGCTTGCCGACAAGTGAATAAAATAATCTGCCGTTCTTTTGCCAGCGACTGTAATAACCATAACCCACGTTCCATCCGTTTGCTATCCCATGTCAGGAATGGGTCATCCAGTATCAGCGGCACACTTTCTTTGCCGCTTAACACCTGGCATACTGCCAGCCGCAGCGCAAAATACAATTGGTCACGCGTGCCGGAGGACAGCCGGAGCGCATCTAACAATGTGCCGTCATTGCCCGCGCAGCGTGCCCGTAAAGAAGAATCCAGCTTGACTTCTGTATAACTTTCATTCGTCAAATATGTGAGATATTGTTCCGCCAGTTCGGTAATCTGCGGGGAAATGCGTGCGCTAAGCGCGGCATTTTCTGATTTTATGTTTTCTTCTGCCAGCCGAATGGCATCAAGCTGCACCACAATGCGTTTTAACTCCGCCTGTGCGCTTGCCTGCGCAGAAAGCCATTCTTCCTTGTTGCCAAATACCTGCTGCCGCCCTTGCAGCCGCGCAAGTTCATTTTTCGCCTGTTCCGCTAATTGGCGCGCCTGCGCGGCCTGTGCCCGCGCGGCTTCCACTTCGCCGCGATGGGCTTCATCAATGTTTGAAACATCTTTTACCCGGCTTAACTGGATTAAAATATCCTGCAAACGGCTTTGTTCCCGGCGCAATGCCTGCCAATCTTCCCGCGCAGAACGAATCCATTCGCCAGCTTGTTCAATGGTTTCCGCCTGCGGCCATAATTTGCGCGCCGCCCGAATCACCACATCATATTCATCCTGTAAAACAGAGGCAGCCATTTTCTGATCATCCATGGTGCGCTGATGCTTGAGTGATAATTTCTGCCGGGATTCATCATAATCCTCATCCGGTTCCCCTAACCGCGGCACACTGCCAAGGAATGCCGCAATCAGCGCAACAATTGCCATGCCGGATAAAATATAGGGCATCCATGGCGTCAGCTCACCGAAATCGGCTTGTGAAAGCGCTGTACCCGCCGCGGAAACCGCCATCAGCAACGCAAACAGTAAGGCAATCCAACGGATACGCGGACGTGTCACTTTGTTGCGCTTGACTTCCTCATCCAGTTTGCGTTCATCCACTTCTTCCAGCGCGTGCTTAAAGTTAGAATCCACATAAGGCATATCCGACCGTTTTTCGCGTTCCAGACGGACAGCACCTTCATAACCGAATAAAGCTTCTTCCGCTTCCCGCAATAAGATTTCATCAGGCAAACCATCTTTTAAGTTGCGGATATGCTTTTCACTTTCCTCTTTCAAGATGCGAAGCTGTTTTTCTTCACCGATCATTTTGCCTGCATAAACCAAATAAATCTTTTCATATTGACTGTGCAGCCGTTCGGCTTCTGCAAAAAGGCGGTCAGTCTCCGCCTGCTGTGCGGCAATCTGCTTTTCCAGCGCCGCAATATCGGCAAGGCGCTTGCCAACGGCACGGCATTCCTCCTCTAACCGGGGCTGTTCGCCATGCCCGTTGCCAGAGTTCAAATCCAGCCGCCACCGTGCAAGTGTTTTGAGCGCTGTGCCACAGCGCGCATTGGTATCCCCAGTCTGTGCCATGCTGACAATCAGCTCACTCAGTTCAGAAGACGGTCGCGACATATCCAGCCCATCAACCATTGCGCTGGATAAAAACGCATCCTCACCCATGCCAAGCAGCACATGGCCACAGTTATGGGCTGTCAGCAACGGGCATATTTCACCGGTATCCTCATAAAATGCCTGAAAGCCCTGCATAATGCCGCCACGGTTGCTTTCCCGGATAATGGTCACTGGACGCCCGGTAAATTCCACGGTCATACGCCCACTCATAGCCTTGCCATCCTGTGGAAAATATTTTGTTTTGTCAGACAGCGCATTTGCCGTATCCCGCCGGGCAGTATTCAGCCCATACAGCATGACCCGGATAAACGCACATAATGTCGTTTTCCCCCAGCCATTTGGCAAGACACGGCAGCATAATTTATCAGAAAAATCAATTTTCTGCCCGTTCATATTGCCGAAATGTCCTTGTATTGATAATATTTTCATATCTTTTTCTCCAAAAATATATATGCCTGGTTTTGCACAAATTTACAGCCTTTTTTGCCGGCTGATACAATTTAAGTATACCACAATCTGCCGTCCTTCCGCAACGCCGCGCTGCAATCCAAAACATATATTTTCATAAAATCAGCAATTTGCATATGGCTTTGATGAAATGCTGAAAAGTCAGACGGAATTTGACAAATTGCAATCTTTCGGATAAAATAAAAATGCCCTTCCAAACAAGGAAGGGCAGGCAAGTTCTGCCCCAGTCAAGGCGGTTTTTTTTCATTTGGAATGCAATCCTACCCTATCCATGCTGTTTTCATGCGTGCCACAGCGCTTTTTGCGGCAAACAGAAAAAGTCATGAAAAACCGCAAATCATATCAAATATCCGGTTTATCTGACAAATATATTGACAGCATAGCTTTAATGCGCTACAATAAAAACGCGGCACAGTGATAATGCTGCAATTTATAAACTGAACTGAAAGGATGTTTCATTACATGAAAAAAAGATTCCTCAGCCTGCTGCTGGCAGGCGCGGCGCTGACTATGACACTCACCGGCTGCGGCGGCGCGGGCAAGGATAATGGCGGCGCAGCTTCCGGTTCCGGTGCGGGTGCTTCGGGCGCGGCGTCCTCAGGCGCAAGCGCGGACAGCGATGTGGCTTATGTCAAAGATAAGGGCACTTTGATTGTCGGCATTACCGACTTTAACCCCATGGACTACCAGGAATCCGGCAGTGATGAATGGATTGGCTTCGATGCGGATATGGCAAAAGAATTTGCGAAAACCCTTGGCGTAGAAGCTGAGTTCATCGAAATCAACTGGGATAACAAAATCATGGAGCTGGAAACCAAAGCGATTGACGCGGTTTGGAATGGCATGACACTGACCGATGAAGTCAAAAACAGTATGAACTGTTCGATGCCATACTGCCGCAACGCACAAGTTGTTGTTGTGCCAAAGGATAAGGCTGACCAGTATAAAGATGCAGATTCCCTCAAAGATTTATCCTTTGCGGTGGAATCCGGCTCGGCTGGCGAAAAGGCTGCACAGGCGATGAACTTTAACGCAACCTCTGTACAGACCCAAGCTGCCGCCGTTATGGAAGTTTCCTCCGGCGCTTCAGATGCTTGTGTCATTGACCTGCTGATGGCAGGCGCAATGGTCGGCGAAGGCACCAGCTATCCGGATCTCACTTATACCGTCAACCTCAACGAGGCAAACAATGAAGAAAGTGAAGAATATGGCGTTGGCTTCCGCAAAGACAGCGACCTGACTGACGCGTTCAACAGCTTCTATAAAGATGCTTTTGCCGCTGGCAAAGTAACAGAAATCGCTACCACTTACGGCGTACAGGAATCGCTGATCGACCCACAGTAAACGACGTCTTTTTATCAAGGCAGAGGGCAATTTTCCCCTCTGCCTTTTGCCCAATTTATCACAAGGAAGGTCTGCACCCATGTTAGGTTCTGTTACGATTTCCCTGCTTGGCGGCTTTGCCACCACCATCAAACTGTTCCTGCTCACGCTGCTGTTTGCCCTGCCGCTGGGGCTGCTCATCAGCTTTGGTACCATGAACCGCTTTGCCCTGCTGCGCGGGCTTGTCAAAACCATTGTCTGGGCAATCCGCGGCACCCCGCTGATGCTGCAAATTATCGCGATTTATTATGGTCCTGGCATTTTGTGGGGCGGCAGCCTGCTGCCCCGTTTTACTGCCGCACTTGTCGCGTTTTCCATCAACTATGCCTGTTATTTTTCTGAAATCTTCCGCGGCGGCATTCAATCCATCCCGCGTGGGCAGTATGAAGCTGGTTTGGTGCTTGGCATGACCCGCCCACAGATTTTTTTCCGCGTTACCCTTTTGCAGGTCATTAAGCGGGTTATCCCACCGATGGGCAATGAATTTATCACCCTTGTTAAAGATACCGCCCTTGCCCGCACCATCGCTGTGTATGAAGTGCTGTGGATGGGTGAAAAATACATCAAAAGCGCCGGGCTGATCTGGCCATTATTCTATACCGCTGTCTTTTACCTGGCATTCAACGGCATCCTGACCCTGCTGTTTGGCTGGTTTGAAAAGAAAATGGACTATTTCCGCGTGTAAAAGGAGGATGCAGCTTTATGCCAGTTTTGGAAGTGAACCATATCAACAAAAGTTTCGGCGGCACCCAAGTGCTGAAAGATATCAGCTTTTCACTGGAACGCGGGCAGGCGCTTGCTATTATCGGGTCAAGCGGGTCGGGCAAAACCACGCTGCTGCGTTGTCTAAATTTTTTGGAAACGCCTGACGGCGGTACAATTTCGGTCAATGATGAACAGATTTTTGACGCGGCAAACCATGCCGCAGTCAGTGATGCGGAAATCCGCAAAAAACGCCTGCATTTTGGCATGGTGTTCCAGTCCTTCAACCTGTTTCCGCAATATACCGCGCTGGAAAACGTAATGCTTGCCAATTTACTGCTCGCCAAAAAACAGCCGGATTTCAAAAAAAATAAACGCGCTGTTTTGGAAAAAATTGAACACCAGGCAATGGATTTACTCGAACAGATGAGCCTGGAAGGGCGCATGAGCCATTACCCCCATCAGCTTTCCGGCGGGCAGCAGCAACGCGTTGCGATTGCCCGCGCACTTGCCCTGCATCCAGATATCCTATGTTTCGACGAACCAACCTCCGCCCTTGACCCGGAGCTAACTGGCGAGGTGCTCAAAGTCATTCGCACCCTGGCGGAAAAACATACCACAATGGTAATTGTTACCCATGAAATGGCATTTGCCCGCGATGTTGCCGACCGCATTATTTTTATGGATGACGGCGTTATCGTGGAACAGGGTACCCCGGCCGAAATTTTTGAACATACCCAAAACGACCGTACCCGTGCATTCCTGCACAGGTTTTCACAAAACGCCTAGTTTCCGCAGGCTATCCAAAAAAAATTTGGATAGAATCACGGATTTTTAGTTTACAAAACGCCGGTTTTACGGTAAAATAGGGGCATATACAGTGCGGCTGTATGCGCCCCTTATTTTTATGCCAAAATTTTTTGGGAATATTTTTGTTATTTCCTGTTGAAGTTTCGGT
Source organism: uncultured Butyricicoccus sp. (assembly GCA_910584935.1). Lineage (GTDB taxonomy): Bacteria > Bacillota > Clostridia > Oscillospirales > Butyricicoccaceae > Butyricicoccus_B. The sequence goes on from CAJUDU010000009.1 coordinate 7,596, forward strand.
GAAGTTTTGTTACAATAAAAGTAGTGCGGCGCAACCCATTCGCACTGCGCCTGACATCATGGTTAAAACGCCCGGCCAGGGCATTTTATACAACAAAATTTTTTAATACTGGAGATGTTTATTATGGCTATGGATTCTTTCAGCGCGTCCCTGATGAAGGACAAAAGAGAAATCATCATTGCCCCCACCATCTATAAGTTCGCAAATTTTGGTGAATTTGCTCAGGAATTTGCACTTGGCGACCGTGACGTTGTCCTGACCAACGAGTTCATCTACAAGCCCTTCATGGAACAGTACAACCTGTCCTGCACTTATGTGTTCCAGGAAAAATTCGGCGCAGGCGAGCCTTCCGAGGCCATGATTGAAACCATGTACGAGAAAATCCCGTATGAATCCTATGACCGCGTTATCGCTATCGGCGGCGGCGCTATCATGGACCTTTGCAAGCTGCTTGGCTGCAAGCGCCCGTCTTCTGTGCATGAACTGTACTTCAAACGTGAACCAATCGTGCATGAAAAAGAAGTTATCGCTATCCCGACAACCTGCGGCACCGGCTCTGAAGTGACTAACATTTCTGTTGCCATCGTCAAGGACGAAAAAGACGGCAAGCTGACCGGCGGCGAAACCAAACTCGGCCTGGTTTCTGACGACATCATCCCGAACAAGGTCTGCCTGATTCCTGACCTGCTCAAGACCCTGCCGTATAAGCCTTTTGCTTCTTCTGCTATCGACGCGCTGATTCATGCAACCGAATCTTACCTTTCCCCAATGCGTAAGACCACCACTTCTGAAATGTATTCCATCAAGGCAATGGAAATGATCCTGGAAGGCTTCCGCCAGATCGGCGAAAAAGGCCCGGATGCACGCCTTGAATATCTCGACGAATATGTTACCGCGTCCCTCTATGCCGGCATCGCATTCCTGAAAGCTGGCTGCGCGACCGTACACGGTATGTCCTTCCCGCTCGGCGGCACCTACCATGTACCGCATGGCGAATCTAACTATGCCCTGTTCGGCAAAATCCTTGAAATCTATGACGAAAAGAACCCGGACGGCGAACTGATGAACTTCAAGAAGCTGGTTGCCCGTATTCTTGGCTGCGACGTAAAGGACGCAATCAAGGTGCTTAACGAACTGCTTGAAAAAGTGCTGCCGCTTAAACCACTGCGCGAATATGGCTTCAAGGAATCCGACATTGTCGATTTCCCAGAATCCGTTATGATTAACCAGCAGCGCCTCATCACCAACTCCTACGTTCCAATGACCAAGGATTTGATGGAACGCATCTACCGCGAGTGCTACTAATTTCCGAATGGACTGCTTTTAACCCTGTAAACTAGCATGGGCTTCGGGGGCGGACGATTTCCGTCCGCCCCTTTGTTCATGCCACAGGCAAACGCCATATGGAAAGGGAGGGGATCTGTTCCCGGCAAGGGCCTAACGATAGCTCTTTTGGGGTTTTTTCTTTCCGAACAGCCCAGCTCTGTGGCACCCATTCCCGGAAGCGGCGCGCTGCGCGCCGCTGATATCCTCAAAAAAAGCAGGCGTTTTTGATTCCCTGCAAAAAATTCTTGGAGGTACCTGAATTATGATGACCAAAGAACAGTATATTGAGAGCCTTCGCAAGCTCCACATGAACCTGTGGATGTTCGGCAAGAAAATCGAAAACCCGGTGGATGATCCGGTTATCCGCCCATCCCTCAATTCCTTTGCCGCAACTTATGAGCTGGCTGAAGACCCTCAGTATGAAGACCTGATGACCGCTACATCCCATATTTCCGGCAAAAAAATTAACCGCTTCACCCATATGCATCAGTCCACAGACGACCTGATTAAAAAGGTGAAAATGCAGCGTTTGCTCGGTCAGAAAACTGCTGCTTGCTTCCAGCGCTGTGTGGGCATGGACGCAATGAACGCTGTTTTCTCCTCTACATACGAAATTGACGAGGCTTGCGGCACCAAGTACCATGAAAACTTTGTCAAGTTCCTCTCCCGTGTACAGGATGAAGACCTTGCCGTTGACGGCGCAATGACCGACGTTAAGGGCGACCGTGGTTTGGCGCCTTCCAAGCAGGCTGACCCAGACCTGTTCTTGCACGTTGTGGAACGCACTGCAGACGGTGTTTATGTCACCGGTGCGAAGGCACACCAGACCGGTTTTGTCAATTCCCATGAAGTGCTGGTTATGCCGACCATCGCAATGCGTGAAGGCGATGAAGATTATGCGATTTCCTTTGCCGTGCCGACCGATGCCGAAGGCATTACCCTCATCTATGGCCGCCAGTCCTGCGACACCCGCAAACTGGAAGAATACAACGACATCGACGTTGGCAACAAGGTTTATGGCGGGCATGAAGTTCTGGTTATCTTTGACCGCGTATTTGTGCCGAACGACCGCATTTTCCTCAATGGCGAAGTGCAGTTTGCCGGTATGATTGTTGAACGTTTCGCTGGCTACCACCGTCAGAGCTATGGCGGCTGTAAAGTTGGCGTGGGTGACGTCCTCATTGGCGCTACCGCCCTGGCCGTTGAAATGGCTGGCGCCGCAAAGGCTTCCCATGTCAAGGATAAACTCATTGAAATGACCCATTTGAACGAAACTCTTTACTGTTGCGGTATTGCCTGCTCTTCTCAGGGCAGCAAGACCAAGTCGGGCAACTACCTCATTGACCTGCTGCTGGCAAATGTCTGCAAACAGAATGTCACCCGTTTCCCGTATGACATTGCACGGCTGGCACAAGACCTCGCTGGCGGCGCAATGGTTACCCTGCCTTCTGAAGCAGATTTCCGCCATCCGGAACTGCACGGCTATATTGATAAATATTTCCGCGGCGTAGACTCTGTGCCGACCGAAGACCGTATGCGCGTGCTGCGCCTCATTGAAAACATGACCATGGGCACCGCCGCTGTCGGCTACCTGCCTGAATCCATGCACGGCGCAGGTTCCCCGCAGGCACAGCGCATCATGATTTCCCGCCAGTCCAACATGGCAATGAAGAAAGAACTGGCTAAGAAAATCGCCCGCATTAGCTAAAAAACCAAATTGCCGACCGGGGTTTGCAGGCGCCTTTTGCCGGGCGCCTGCACCTGGCTATGGCAAGGTTTGCCGGAGGCGCGCCCATGCTGCAATGCACTGTGAAATTCTGCGGCGGCTGCAATCCGCGGTATGACCGCGGCGACGCTTACCGCCAAATCCGCGAAGCACTGTCCGGCACGGCGCAGTTTTCCCTGCCGGAGGCAGGGCAGCACTATGATGTGCTGCTGATCCTCCGCGGCTGCACCGGCTGTGAATACCTTTATGAAAATATCCCTGCTGCCCACCGGCTGGTCTGCACCTGCACCGGGGATATGGACGGCATCATCAAAAAGGTGCGGGAAATTGCATCCCGCCCTATAAATACAACAAAAGAGGATTGATTGACATGAAGAAAGTAAAAGTTCTGACCGCCGATGAGGCTGCCCTGCTGGTCAATGATGGCGATACCATTTCCACTGGCGGCTTTGTTAGCTGTGCCTGCCCGGAAGCCCTTTCCATCGCTTTGGAAAAACGCTTCCTTGAAACCGGTCATCCGAAAGATTTGACCCTGTTCTTTGCAGCAGGCCAGGGCCACCGCGATGGCACCGGCGGCGACCATTATGGTCATGAAGGCATGACAAAACGTGTTGTCGGCGGTCACTGGGACCGTGCCCCCAAGTTAGGTGATTTGGCACTTGCCAACAAGATTGAAGCTTATAACCTGCCGCAGGGTGTTATTACCCATATGTACCGTGATATTGCGGCGCATAACATTGGCACCATTACCCATGTTGGGCTTTACACCTTTGCTGACCCCCGCAACGGCGGCGGCAAGCTCAATTCCTGCACCAAAGAAGACCTCGTTAAGCTGATTAACATCGAAGGCGAAGAACGCCTGTTGTATAAGGGCTTCCCAATTGATGTGTGCTTTGTCCGCGGCTCCTATGCTGACGAATATGGCAACTGCACCGTTCACCGTGAAATCGGCCCGCTGGACGTTACCGCACAATGCCAGGCAACCAAAAACTCCGGCGGCAAGGTGATTGTACAGGTTGAAAAGATTGTCCAGGGCGGTTCCCTTGACCCGAAGCTGGTCAAAATCCCTGGCATTTATGTTGACGCGATTGTTGTCGGTTCTGTGGAAGACAATATGCAGTGTCTGGGTATGCCGTATGACGGCGCGCTGACCGGCGAATTCCGTATCCCGGTTGACGCAATCCCGCCAATCCCGCTGGATGCTAAGAAAATCCTTGCCCGCCGTGCCGCGATGGAACTGCCAAAGGATGCGATTGTCAACCTCGGCACTGGCGCACCGGAAAAAATCGCGAATGTCGCTGCGGAAGAAGGCATTTCCGATAATATGACCCTGACTGTCGAAGCTGGTTCCATTGCTGGCGTACCATATGGCGGCACCCAGTTTGGCGCTGCCGCAAACTCTATGGCAATCCTCGACCATAATGTGCAGTTTGACTTCTATCAGGGCGGCGGTTTGGATGTCGCGTTCCTCGGTCTGGCTGAAACCGCACCAAACGGCGACCTGAACGTTTCCAAATTTGGCACCCGCCTTGCCGGCGCCGGCGGCTTTATTGATATTACCCAGAACGCGAAAAAGGTTGTTTACTGTGGCACCTTCACCGCAAAGGGGCTGAAAACCGAATGCCATGACGGCAAACTGGTCATCACCCAGGAAGGCGGTAAGAAGAAGTTTGTCAACCAGGTTGAACATATCACTTTCTCCGGCGTTTATGCCAATAAGGTACATCAGCCAGTTTTATATGTCACCGAACGCGCTGTCTTTGAACTGCGTGAAAAGGGCGTTACCCTCATCGAAATCGCACCAGGCATTGACCTCCAGACCCAGGTGCTTGACCAGATGGAATTTATGCCGGAAATCGCTTACCAGGAAGATGGCACCGTGAAACTGATGGATGCCCGTATTTTCCGCGATGAACTGATGGGTTTGGATAAGGAATAAACATAATATATAATTTTTAGTGCGTTTTATTGTGCATGGTGCTGAAATTGTTAAATAAATAACAAATTTGCCGCACCGGTCTTTTCAACCGCTCCGCTCTTTGATAAAATAATAACGAAGTTGGGGGAGGCGTCCTCCCTCCCCCGCTTGCCGATATATACCAAGGCGTTTTCACGCCGCCGGAAAGAAAAGGAGAAGAATCCTATGAATGTTTACATCTGTTCTGCTGCCCGTACTGCAATTGGTACCTATGGCGGTACCCTGCGCGACGTTCCCGCTGCAAAGCTCGGCACCGTTGCCGCAGAAGCTGCCATTGCCCGCGCTGGCATTGATAAGGAAATTATTGATGAAGTGATGTTCGGTCAGGTATTGCAGGGCGGCGTTGGCCAGAACGTGGCACGTCAGGTGCTCATTGGCGCTGGCTTGCCAATTACTACCCCGGCAATGACCCTCAACAAGGTTTGCGCTTCTTCTATGCGTGCTATTTCCCTCGGTTCCCAGATTATCCGTTCGGGCGAAGACCAGGTTATGCTGGTTGGCGGCTGCGAATCCATGTCCGGCGCACCCTATATTTCCCGGAATATGCGCTGGGGCGCACGTATGAACGACGTGAAAATGGTCGATATGATGGTTTATGATGGCGTATTTGACGTATTTAACCAGTATCATATGGGCATCACCGCCGAAAATGTTGCGGAACAATATGGCATCACCCGCGAAATGCAGGACCAGATTGGCTACGAATCCCAGATGAAGGCTGCCAAAGCAATTTCCTCCGGCCGCTTCAAGGATGAAATCGTACCTGTTGAAGTCAAGAAAAAGAAGGAAACCGTTATCTTTGATACCGACGAACATTGCCGCCCACAAACCACCCTGGAAGGCCTGGCAAAACTGCGTCCGGCATTCAAAAAGGATGGCGGCACCGTTACCGCTGGCAACGCTTCCGGCATCAATGACGCTGGCGCTGCAATGATTATTGCTTCTGAAGATTTTGTCAAGGCACATGGCCTCAAGCCGCTGGCAAAAATCCGTGCTTTCGGTTCTGTCGGCTGTGACCCATCCATCATGGGCGTAGGTCCGATTGAATCCACCCGTCAGGCACTCAAGCGCGCTGGTTTGACCGTTGCTGACCTCGACCTGGTTGAATCCAACGAAGCATTTGCTGCACAGGCTGCCGCTGTCAACCGTGAACTCGGCTTCAATATGGACATTGTCAACGTTAATGGCGGCGCTATCGCGCTTGGCCACCCGATTGGCGCTGCTGGCTGCCGTATCTCCACCACCCTCATTTATGAAATGATTAAACGCGATGCAACTTTGGGTCTTGCTACCATGTGCATCGGCGGCGGCATGGGCGAAGCACTCATCGTAGAACGCGACGAACTGTGCAAATAATAAAACCAAAAGCCCCTGTTTTGGGGCACTGAAAACCCCCGTAAACTTTCCCGCAGCAGGGAAACCTGCTGCGGGGGTTTTGGCTTGCTTTGGCGGGCCGATAAATCTGACAATTTTAATATGGAAGGGAAGTCTTACCAATGACCGATGTAATCGTCGAAAAACAGGGTCATGTTGCCGTTGTCAAAATTGAGCACATGAAAGCAATGAATGCACTGTCCACCGATATGTATGCACAGCTGGAAGAAGCTTTCGACCAGGTTGCAGGCATGGATGATGTATACTGTGTTGTCCTGACCGGTTCTTCCACCGTCAACAAGAAGGGCAAAACCGTAAACTCTTTTGTTGCAGGCGCTGATATTGCGGAAATGTCTACCAAGACCTGCGCGGAAGGCAAACTGTTCGGCAATGAATCCAACCGTGTATGCTGGAAGATTGAAAACTTCAAGCGTCCGGTAATTGCTGCCATCAACGGCTTCTGCCTGGGCGGCGGCTGTGAACTGGCTATGTCTTGTGATATCCGTCTTGCCTCTGAGAACGCCGTATTTGGCCAGCCAGAGGTCGGCCTGGGTATTACCCCTGGCTGCGGCGGAACACAGCGTCTGGCGCGTCTGGTGGGCCTTGGCAAGGCAAAGGAAATGCTCTATACCGCACGCGGCAACTACTCGGCACAGGATGCGCTGGCAATGGGTCTTGTCAACTATGTCTATCCGCTGGAAAGCCTGATGGATGAAGCGCTGAAGCTGGCAAATGAAATTGCCGCACAGGCACCGATTGCGGTTGCGCTGGTGAAGGAAGCTGTCAACGTTGGTATGCAAACCGACCTCAATTCCGCGCTGAAGTTTGAAGGCAACTGCTTTGGTCAGTGCTTTGCAACCGAAGACCAGAAATACGGCATGGCATGGTTCCTTGACAAGAACCGCGACAAGCCCGCAAAAGAATTCAAGAACAAATAATCTGTAAACCATCAAGGCGTAAAAGAATCAAAGAAAACATCAGAGAGATTGAGGAGAACAACATGAAAGTTTGTGTTTTTGGCGCTGGCATGATGGGCGCCGGTATTGCGCAGGTATTTTTGACCGCAGGGCATGATGTTGTGCTGGCGGACGTGCAGCAGCCATTTGTTGATTCCGGTGAGCTGCGTATTTACAAGGGCTTGGACTTTTTGCTGGAACGCGGCAAGATTGACGCGGATTTCCGCAAGGATTGCCAACGCCGTTTGGTAACAACCATTGACAAGGATTTGGCGGCTGACGCCGACTTTGTAATGGAAGTTATCGTCGAACGCATGGATATCAAAAAATCCCTGCTCAAAGAGCTGGACAAAATCTGCCCGGACAAAACCATCTTTGCTTCCAACACTTCTGCGATGTCCATCACCGAAATGGCTGCCGCAATCCCACACCGTGCAACAAAGTTTGTCGGCTGCCACTTCTTCAACCCAGCACCGGTTATGAAACTGGTTGAAGTTGTCCGCGCGATTCAGACCTCGGATGAAACTTTCAATTTTGCATTTGACCTGATGAAATCGGTTGGCAAGACCCCAATCAAGGTTGAAGAAGGTCCTGGTTTCGTTGTAAACCGTATGTTGATCCCAATGATGAACGAAGCCATCAGCATTTATGCCGACGGCCTGGCATCTGCCCATGACATTGACCGCGCCATGCAGCTTGGCGCCGGCATGAAATCCGGTCCGCTGCACACCGCTGACTTGGTTGGGCATGACGTCAACCTGGCGATCATGGAAACGATTCATAATGAAACCGGTGACCCGCGTTACCGCCCACATCCGCTGCTGCGTAAAATGGTACGTGCTGGCTGGCTGGGCATTAAGACCGGTAAAGGCTTCTTTGAATATGACCGCAACGGCAAGGAAGTTTTGCCGGACAGCGAAAAAGAAGCCGCTGGTAAAAAGAAATAACTTCCCACTGAAATATGCAGGAAAACCGGGGCAAAATGCCCCGGTTCTTTTTCACCCTGGAAACCATCCATCATAAAATTTTATGTGCAATATTTTCAAACGTTAAAAATATACAGAGGTAAATTTCTTTATTTGCTGTTTATTGGTATCGAATTGGTGAAAATCCGAATTGACGCTTTTGTCATTTTGCACAAAAAAATATTGATTTCCTTTCATAATTGGGCGCAAATATGCGAAATTTGTCATAATTACTGTAATTACTCCCAAAAAAACAAAGGTGTTTTTGACGAAAACAACGATTTTTTGAAAAATGCTGGATTTCTTTCGCAAATCATGTATAATATTAGGTAGATATATTGTCTTAGAAGAACAGGCGCACAAAAAACGCTGCCGCGGCAAATGCAACAAGATCCCCCGCAAGCGCCGCCGGTACCGCATAACGTGTGCCCTTCATCCCAAGGTGCCCACAGTATAAGCTTATTGTATAAAGGCTTGTTTCCGATGCGCCCAGCATCACTGCGGCTACCCGCCCAGGGTAGCTGTCCACACCGGACAGGCGGATAATCTCACTGCCCAGCGCAAGCCCTCCCCCGCCGCTTACCGGCTTTAACAGGACAAGCGCTGTGCATTCCTCTGGGATGCCCAATAAGGCCATATATGGGGATAACAGCTTGCCTGCGATGTCAATGCAGCCTGAAGCGCGCAGCATATAAACTGCCGCCAGCAGGCCCACCAGCGTCGGCAGGATGCTGGCTGCGGTTGCCAAACCCTTTTTGGCGCCCGCAAGGAAAGTGGGGAACACGTCCACGCCATTATACAGAGCGTAAAGCCCAACCCCAGCGAGGATTGCAGATATCAGCATTGGCAGCCTCCTTCTTTAGATGGGTGCTGGACGCTGTTTTGGGGCGAATTTGAAAACTTTTTTTGCGCACCCGACAGGTTGCGACAGCATTCGCTCCCAAAATCGTGGATAATACTGATTGTAAACTGGTTTTACAACATATGACTCCCTTTCCCCCTATTTCCCGATGTCTGGGAAAACCGGGCGCAGCAAATGCGCCATGACCAACACGGCTGCCACAGAGCTGGCTGACGCGCACCAGACCGCTGGCATAATGTCAAACGGCTGGGCGGCGCCAAAGCCCGCGCGGATGGCTGCCACTGTGGATGGGATCAGCTGTATGGATGCTGTATTGAGCACAACCAGTGCCAGCACCGCATCCGGCGTACCGCGCCGCCCTGCCGTATCATAAAGCCGGGATGCTGCCCGCAGCCCAATCGGTGTTGCAGCATTGCTTAAACCAAGCAGATTTGCTGTGACATTGGCGCTGACCAGTTCCATGGTTTCTTTATCGGCAGCCGCTTTGCCAAACAATGCACGAAGCGCTGGGCGGAGCAGCCCTTCTATCCTCCCCGCAATGCCGGAAGCGGATACCAGCTCCATAATGCCGGACCAAAAGCACATCAGCCCTATTATGTCAATGAGCAGTTTCACTGCTGCCGCGGCGCCTTCCGCCGCCGCAGCCGACACTGCATCAACTCTGCCGGTCAGCAGCCCGCAAATCAGGCTGAGCGCTAAAAATCCTACCCATACTCTTGAAAGCAATGTGTATCCCCCCTCACATCAAAATCCCATCCTCCCCAAAGCCTGGGCTGACAATTATCAATCAAAATATATGCAATATGCACAGAAAGGTAAGGAATTACTATGAAATCTACTGGTATCGTAAGAAAAGTTGATGAACTCGGCCGCATCGTACTGCCTATCGAACTTCGCCGCACACTGGATATCGAAGTGAAAGATGCGCTGGAAATTTATGTTGATGGCGCGCAGATTATCCTCAAGAAGTATGAGCCTGCCTGCATTTTCTGCAGCAATGCAAAAGATGTTATCAACTATAAAGGCAAAAATATCTGCCGCGAATGCCTGGCAGAAATGGCTGCAAAAGGCGTCGGTCAATAATTTGCTACTTACTGGGCTGCTGACCCCGCATCGCATCCAATTTCAAATGAATGCGCATAAAACGGTGTATCTTGATGATATGCCGTTTTTTTATTTTTTCCGGTACTTTTCACGGGTTGCCATACCGCCGCGAATGTGTCGTTCACTTTTATTTTTGCTGAGCACCTGCTGTACTTGTATATATAAAATCCGGTTTAAATGCTCCAGCCGGGATGTGATATCTTTATGTACCGTTGATTTGCTGACGCCAAACCGTGCCGCCGCCTGACGTACTGTCGCTTCATTTTCAATGATATATTGTGCCAGGCTGATCGCCCGTTCTTCCGGCAAGCCCTTCACGCTGCTCCCCCTTTTCGTTGGTGGTCTGCTTTCATTGTATGCGGGAGCTCCTATGTCAAGAACTGTTTTCCGGGGATATTGATTGCCAGATGAAAAAAACCGCACAAATCTATAATACAGATGCAACAAACATAAAACCCTGTTTAAGCAGCTGTTTTTTTCCTGCCTTTTGCGATTGCTATTACCTGCCTTTTAGTGTTATAATAGCAGCAGTAAGACAAAGATAAATCCAGGATGGTGGAATGTAAATGTATGAAAAAATTACCTTATCAAATGGGATTCGTATCCTGACAGAATATGTGGAACAGGTGCGCTCTGCATCTGTCGGGATTTGGGTGGGCAATGGCAGCCGCCACGAACCTGTTCATTTGAATGGTATCTCCCACTTTATTGAACATATGATTTTCAAAGGCACAGATAAACGCTCCGCACAGCACCTCGCCATTGCAATGGACGCCTTAGGCGGGCAGTTTAATGCTTTCACAACCAAAGAATGTACCTGCTACTATATGAAAGTGCTGGATAGTCATATCCAAACCGGCATATCAATCCTAGCAGATATGTTCCTGCATTCACAGTTCGCTGACAGCGATATTGAATTGGAACGCGGTGTTGTTTTGGAAGAAATTGATATGTATGAAGACAATCCTGAAGATACTGTTACCGAAAAATTATTTGAACGCTGCTTTTCGGATGGCTCCCTGGGGCTGCCCGTCTTGGGCACTGAACAAACACTTGCCGCATTTAACAACAATGTGCTGCATCAATATGTCAGTACCCACTATCGCCCTACTGATACGGTTATTGCAATATCCGGTCACTTTAATCAAGCGGATTTGGATTATATCTGCACTTTGTTTGAACCGATGCGGGGCAGTGGACACAACCAAACGAACTCTGCCGCTTACCGCCCGCGGATTGTACTGCGCCCAAAGGATATCGAACAAAACCATATTTGCCTTGGCTTCCCTGGGCTTCCATGTGGATCTAAGGATAAATATGCCTTGCAGATTTTGTGTTCAATTATTGGCGGCGGGATGTCCTCTCGGCTGTTCCAAACCGTGCGTGAGCAAAATGGCTTGTGTTATTCCATTTATTCGTTCCGCTCCAGCTATCAAGATGTTGGAATGTTATCCATTTATACGGCTTTGGGCAAAGCCACAGAGGAAAAAGCAATCCCACTCATTTGCCAGGTGCTGCGCGATTTCTGTAAAGAAGGTCCCATTGGCGATGAGCTGAGCCGCTGCCGTGAACAGCTTAAAGCAAATATTTTGATGGGCATGGAAAATACTAGCACACGGATGCACCAGCTTGGGCAAGGGGAACTGATGCTTGGGCGTGTGGTGCAATCGGATGAACTCATTGAGCAGTATGATGCTGTCACTTCAGAACAAATTATGGCGCTGGCGCGTGAACTGCTTGATTTTAATAAAATATCCATTTCTGTGGTTGGACAGCTTTCTACTCCACTCTATTATAAAACTTTGCTTTCTTAAACGCCTGGAGGGGATGGAGATTGCTGGATTATTGCTTATATTCCACTGCACGTTTCCAATTGCTTTCCGCAAAAAACATAACCCCTTGAGATACATAACTTCATTTCGTAAATCCCCTTTTTTCGGGTTATGCCAGAAAAGGGGATTTTTCTTGCAAGAATCCTGGCAATATGATAAAATAATAAAATCAGCCGATGGCAAAACGCGAAATTTGAATGAATCCCGGTGAAGATTATGATTTTTAATTCCGTTCAGTTTCTGATATTTTTCCCAATTGTCACTGTGCTTTATTTTGCTTTCCCACTGCGCTGCCGATGGGTTTGGCTGCTTGTCAGCAGTTATTATTTTTATATGTGCTGGAATCCACGCTATGCCGCCTTGATTGCTGCTAGTACAGCCATTACTTTTTGCAGCGGCTTACTCATCCAGCGCGAAACCCAGAAGCCTCCAGAAGCACAGCGAAAAAAACGTTGGGTCGCACTCAGTTTTTTATTAAACCTTGCAATCCTATTTTTCTTTAAATATTGGGGCTTTTTCTCCCAAAATGTGATTGCACTTGGCGGTCTGTTTGACATTCAAATCCAAATGCCGCAATTTGATATCCTGCTGCCTGTTGGCATTTCCTTCTACACCTTCCAGGCGCTTAGCTATACGATGGACGTTTATCGCGGCGAAATTTATGCCGAGAAAAATTTCTTCAAATATGCACTGTTTGTTTCTTTTTTCCCACAACTTGTTGCCGGGCCGATTGAACGTTCTAAAAATTTACTGGTGCAGGTCAATCAGCCCCATACCTTTGACCCTGACCGCGCCCGCGATGGAATGCTGCTGATGCTTTGGGGCTTTTTTCAAAAAGTTGTGATTGCTGACCGCATTGCCACTTTAGTTGACCATGTTTACAACCGTTGGAATGAAGTTGCCGGCATTTCTATTGTTTTGGCAACCATTTTATTCGCTGTGCAAATTTACTGCGATTTTGGCGGCTATTCTGATATCGCTATTGGTGCTGCCCAAATCTTGGGCTTCCGCCTGATGGAAAATTTCCGGCAGCCATACTTATCCAAATCTTGCGGCGAATTTTGGCGTCGCTGGCATATTTCGCTTAGTTCTTGGTTCCGGGATTACCTATATATCCCTTTGGGAGGCAACCGTAAAGGGAAACGCCGCAAATATTTCAACAATTTCATCACGTTCCTTGTGTCTGGTTTGTGGCATGGCTCGCAATGGAGTTATGTCGTTTGGGGCGGTTTAAACGGGATTTATCAAATTATTGGCGATATTTTGAAACCTTTCCGGCAAAAAATAATCCATATCCTGCATATCCCGCAGCATTCTAAACTTTGGACTGCCGTGCGTATCCTGATGACATTTTGTTTCATTGATTTTGCATGGTTATTTTTCCGTGCGCCAAGTTTTATGACAGCCATATCGATGATCCGCCGCACAGTTATTGGGTTATATCCCGAATCTTTACTGGCAGTTGGCCCGGATGGCACGGTAACATCGCTCGGGATTTATACCTTGGGACTGGATATTGCCGAATTTTGGTTAGCAATCATTGCGATATTGATTCTTCTCATTGTTGATTTAATCAAAGAAAAGCGCCCAATCCGCCCCTATATTGCAAAATTGCCCCTTGTTCCACGCTGGGCTTTTTATTTGGTCTCCCTTTATATCATCCTAATTTTTGGCGCATATGGCCCCGGGTTTGATGCCGCCGCCTTTATCTACTTCCAATTCTAAGGAGGTTTTGTATGAGTAGAAATAAAAAATTCCTTTTGCAGGCAATTGCTTTCTGCCTGTTGTTCCTCCTTACTTTTTTCCCGATACAGGAAGTTTTCGTGCGAAAATCTTTGGTGACGCCTTGGGATATGACCAATAAAATTTCCGGCTTCTATCACGAGCCAGAAAATGATTTTTCTGTTATGTATTTTGGCTCTTCTCATGCCTATGCTTCCTTTTCCCCCTTGCAAATTTGGAAGAACACAGGCATTAAAAGTTATGTTTTTGCAACCCAAATGCAGCCAATGTGGGCAAGCGTTTCCTATCTGAAAGAGGCACTAAAAACACAATCGCCAAAGCTCGCCATTTTGGAATGTAATATGCTGTATGAAGATAATGAATATATGGATGAAGCGACAAATCATTCCTTTATGGATGATATCCCATTGAGCCTCAACAAACTGGCACTTGCGCGAATTTCTGCCGAAAAACAAGACCAGCTGCCGCTGGTTATCAATTTTCTGATGTACCATTCGCGATGGCCAACACTAACCAAAACTGACTTTACATTCCGGCGCAGTCAGGTAAAAGATAACAGCAAAGGATTTGTAATTCTGCCGCCCAAAATCGGTGGCCCAGAAATTGTGCATCCAGATTTAAGCAACGCACATGACAGCCTGCCGATTAGCGAGAAAAATGAGCAGTATTTGCGGGAATTTATTGAAATTTGCCAGCAAAATGATATTGATTTATGGCTGGTGAAATCCCCTTGCAATATTTGGCCCGACCACTACCGCAAAATCCTTTCCGCAAAAGAAATTGCGGCGGAATATGGCGTGCGTTTTAATGATTTCAATTCTGTGGAATCATATGAAGCAATCGGCATTACTGCACGCGACCATTTCTTTGATGAACGGCACATGGATATTACCGGTGGTATTTTATTCACGGATTATTTCTGTCAGTTATTGCAGGAATACTATCCAGATCTGCCAACACAACCAGATGATGTGAATTGGCAGAACGCTTATGAAACCTATCAAAAAGATGTGGAATTTGCCATTGCACACCCAGTCAAGGCGGAAAGTATCCTTGCCGCAGAAGACCGCGACAAATAAGAAAACTGTATATTTAAATGCAAAACCCCTTGCTTTTGTGATAAAAGCAAGGGGTTTTGTTTTTTTATCCGGATATGATAATCAGCTCAATTTTGCTTGCGCTTTGGATTCAAAACGTGCTTTGTCCACAATTGCACGCTGATGCGTGCCTTCACCAATAAGCCCTTTTTCATCATATGCGGCAACCTTAAAGGTTAAAATCTTGCCATTTGGCGCAATTTCAATGAGTTCTGTTTCAAAATGTACTTTCATACCTAACGGTGTTGCCGCAACATGACTTACATCAATCCGCATCCCAACTGTTGTCTGACCGGGCTCCAGCGCGGGCGCAACAGAACCTGCCGCAGTGCCTTCAATGCCTGCAATCATCATGGGGGTTGCATAAACCGCAACCAAGCCGCTGCCCACCTGATTGGCAAGCAATTCTTCTGTTACACACAATTCCTGTGTCCCCTTCATGCCGATAGAAACCATATATAAACCTCTTTTCATAATATTTTATTATTTCCCCAGGTTGGATTTTGATAAAATGGCGCACGCTCAAAATGCGTGCGGTTAATATAAACAGTGAGAATGTTATTTACGTATTGCTGTCCAGCGCACGCAGCGGACGCAACCGCCCCAAAATGACAATGGGAGAACGTGGGTTTTGCTGTTTGAAATTATTCCGGATACGGTCAAGAACCATCATACCGCTTTCATATGTCACTGTGGGCAGCAATAAAACATACTGCGATTCGCTGAATTGGGAGATAATATCACCGCGCCGCAGCGAATTCCGGGCAACTTCAAGCAAAACCGCCATTTGCCGGGATAAAACCGTGTCATTGATTTGTTCCCGATGTGTTGCGGAAATGGTCAGCAATCCCAAATAAATGCGCCCGCCATATCGATCCAAACAGCGTGCTTCGATACGATATAACTCCCGGAATATATTATACTCGCAGACAAAAGCGCCAGCTCCTGGGGTTTTTTCTTCTAATTGTTCGCCAATGCTGTCAATATCCAGGCGTGAAGCCTCCTCCGCATCCAAAATATACTGATAAACTGCACGCAATTCCTCAGAAACTTGCACACCAAACGCATCAAAATAAGCATTTGTCACATAACGGTATTGCTCCAATGCTTGCTGACTGCGCCCGCACGCAAGCAGCCCGACAATCAGTTCCCGGTTTATTGCTTCGTCCAAAGGATTATATTGCAAAGCCTGTTGACATAAATTCACAAGTTCTTCGCTTTGTCCTTCTTCCTGATAAAAAGTACACATAATATGTACTAATTTCAAGTAAGATTGATGCAGTTCCGCAGATGGCGCGTCCATCCAGCTTTCTGTTTCATCCAGAAATTTTCCTTTATACAAACTTAATCCTAGCGCTGCAACCTGTGCTTGATGGTTGCGGTCAAGCTGCCCCGATGTTGCATCTCGAAAGCACGCAAGGAAACGTTCTGTATCAATTTCGGTTTCTAACGCAGGGTTCCATGCATATCCGCCCTGCCGCTGGATGATACACTCTACATTTTCCGGCACGCCGCCCTGTATCAGGAATGTCCGCAGGCGATGCACCAATACCTTCAGGGCATTTTTCGGATTGGCTGTATCCGCCCAAAAAACATGAAAAAGTTCCTCTGCTGGCACCAAATGATGAAAGTATAGCAGGTATTGTAACAAATTCTTTGCTTTTTTAGAACGGCATACAACCTCGCTGACCAATTTCCCATTCATATAAATCTGGAAATCGCCTAGCATGATTATGCTGAATTGGTATTTCCCCATAGCATACTCCTTTCCAAAAAATCCGCCTTAAAAGTATCGTCCTGTAAAAATCAAGCCCAGTGTAGAGCAATATTCACGCAAATGGCACACGGCTTTCAATGAGCGGTATGGCGTTGGTGCGGGCATTGCGCACGCATCCAATCCTGCCTGTACCATCAACCTGCGTGCGCGTGCCAAATGAAATTCATTTGATATGACAGCCGTTTTTTGCCCTTCCAAATGAAATTTTTCTTTGGCATTTATGATATTTTCGATGGTATTTGTTGATGTATCCTCAATTAACAGACGTTCCGCAGCAATTCCCTTTGTTAACAGGTAGTCGCGCATCATATGCGCTTCAGGCATAATTTCATTTTCACCCTGCCCGCCGCAAAGCACCAGCTTTGCTTTTGTGTTTTTTTCCAGCAACGCCGCACCCGCATCAAGCCGGGTTTGCAATGCCGCAGACGGCCTGTCCCGATAGATATGTGCGCCTAAAATCAGTACATAATCCGCCTCATAAATGGCTCTATCGGTATGTTCTCCAGCTAAAATCAAACATTGGATTGCAAAAAATGATAACAGGAACAGCCCAAAAAGCACCCGTCCCAACATGGCAACCTGCCGGTATATAGCAGCTTCCCCGATGCGTGCAACAAAAAACGCTTCACACGCACAGCCGATTGCCAATCCGCCTAGAAAAAGTGTGCCAAACCGGATTGGGCTCCATGTAATGCACGCAGCTGCGGGCACTGCAAAAAGTACCGCAAGCGCCGCCCAAAATTTAATTTCCAGTTTCATTGCCCAATGCCTCGCTTAGTTGCTCCCATTCTTCCATTTTTTCAAGAAGAGTGCCGTCAATTTCGTCCTTTTCCGCCAGCAGACCCATTAATTTTTCCGGATCGGCGGCATTATGGTTGATTCTGCTGTCCAAATCGGCAAGCTGCATTTCCAGTTGATTGATTTCCCGTTCTAAAACGGCAATCCGCTTTGCCATATTTTTAGTGCCCTTCCCTTTTGGGCGTTCCGCCTTTTTTTCCGGCTTCATTTTTGCCGGAATAGGTGCTTTTTCCGCACGTAAACGCTCCCGATAGGTCAAAAATTCGCTGTAAGTGCCCGTATAATCAAGATATTCGCCGTTTTCCAGATAAATGATCCGCGTGGCAAAGCGTTCCACAAAATACCGGTCATGGGATACAAAAAGCAGCGTGCCCGTGAACGCCTCAACCGCTTCTTCAATCCATTCGCGGCTCATCAAGTCTAAATGGTTGGTCGGTTCATCCAAAACCAGCATATTTAACGGGTCATACATGAGTTCACACAGCCGTAAACGGCTTTTTTCGCCCCCAGATAAGGTGTTTACGGTTTTTAACTGGTCTTCCCCGGAAAATTTGAACGCACCTAACCGGTTGCGTGCAGTCTGCATTGTGACATTTTTATCATAAATCAGCGTATCTATTAAATTTCGCCTTTGCTGTGCAAAGTGTACCATCTGTGGCAAATAGGCGGGGCGCAGCCCTACACCTTTTTTGACCGTGCCTGCATCGGCAGTTTCCTCTCCCAATATAATCTTAAGCAGTGTGGTTTTTCCTGTTCCATTGTCCCCTAAAATCGCAACCCGTTCTCCATTGCGCACATTAAAAGTTACATTTTGTAATATCCTTCGCCCATCATAACTTTTTGTAATATCTCGCACTTTGAGTACATCTTCGGTTTCATAATTGGGGTCGCCAAAGGAAACATTCATTTGTTTGTCCCGACGTGGGCGGTCAGTCACCTTCATGCGTGCAATCCGCTTATCAATCGATGCGGCACGCTTGGCAAGATGTTCGGTGCCATGCTCATGCATAATGCGGGAAACAGCTTCCAGCCGCTTTTTTTCTGCCATTTGGTTTTCGTGTTCACGCAGTTGCTGTTCGTACCGCCGTTCACGCTCCACCGCATAAAAGGAGTATGAACCTGCATAAAATTCTATGATATTGTCATGGATTTCAATAATTCGGTCGCAACACTGATCTAAAAAATACCGGTCATGTGACACGGTCACTACCGTGCCCTGATAAGTTTCCAGGTAATCGCCCAGCCAGCGCACCGCATCCATATCCAGATGATTTGTTGGTTCGTCCAGCAGCAAAATGTCAGTGTGTTCCAAGATAATGCGTGCAAGGTTTACCCGCGTTTTCTCACCGCCGGAGAGCTGTGCAAATGGCTGCACGCGACGTGCAGCCGGGATATCCAGCCCATTGCACACTTTATCCACCTCAAAATCATGGTTATAGCCGCCTAAGGTTTCCAGCTTTTGTTGGCATATGCCATACCGCCGCAACAAGGCTTCATCTTCCGGATGGGCTGCCATCTGGGTTTCCAGCGCGGCAAGTTCCTCTTGCACCGCTTGGGTTGCACGGAACGCTGTGCGCAACACATCTTCCACGGTAATTTCCGGCGGGAAATCCGGCATCTGGTCAATCATGCCAACTGTTTTCCGGTCGCCAATGGCAACATGACCGCTGTCATATTCCAGCCGTCCAGATAAAATATGCAGCAAAGTTGTTTTTCCGGTGCCGTTTGCGCCTAAAATTGCAACTTTTTCGCCCGGTTGTATGTCAAAATTCAAACTGGATAAAATCAGCCGGTCGCCATAATACTTTGTTAAATTTTGTACTGTAATATCAGCCATCAGGCAGGTCCTCGCTTTTCATGGATTATGCAGTGAAAATGTTGTTTTCCAGCCCGTATTCCCTGCCTGCCTTTTTCCAGCAAACCGGCTTGGGGTTTTATGATTCTTCTGCCAACTGCGGCAGCAGGGCACACGCTAAATCCGGACGTTCTGTTTCAATAAAATTAACGCCAAAAGACAGCATCCGCGTGATTTCATCAATATCTGTGGATTCTGTTGAAGCCAAAAACAAACCGCAGCGCAATGCCTCAGCGCACAGCTCACGGGTCAAGGTGGCGGGTGCTGCACGCAGCCCAAACAATCCGGCTTCCTGTGCCGCACGCACCAGTGCGGCGGCATCTGGCGGCGCCGTGGGCAAATCGCCCATGATATGTAATGCCGGGTTTTTGCGTGCTTCTTCGGCAGCTTCCGGCAGTTCCAGCCCGCCAAAATATGCATTATCCAGGTAATCGGCATGGCTGAGCGCAATTTTCACCTGTGGGCACACATGGCGGTTACATAGCTGTACGCAGATTTTTGCCGCGCAGGATTTTGCCAGTTCCACAGCTTGTCCAACAGTGACCAGTTTTGGGTACACACGGCGCAAATCAACAAAATCTGTACTCGCTGCGGTATGGAATTTGCCATCAGTGCCGCGGAACCCGCCCCGCGCACATAGAATTGCAATGCCATCCTGGGTCATATCCAGCATCATTGTGCAGCCATTTGCGCCTTTTTCGTTGCCTGCCATGATGGATTCTAAACTATCTGCCTCTGTATACATACACCCGGCTGCTGACACAATAAATTGATCCCGGTTGGTATAATGTATCATTTGCTTCGCACTTCCTTCCCAAACAATGGGAGGGGCAAGCCCCTCCCCCTTTTATTTCTGCCCTTTTTACAAGGGAAGGATGATTTAGATGACCTGCGGTGCTGGATATTCCACACCAAAGGTGTCTACTGTTACCTTTTTCATCACTTGCTTTTGCCGTGGGCGGTCTTTCCAGTCGCGCGGCGTATTGACAATTTCGTCCACGTGTTCTATGCCTTCTGTGACCATACCAAACGCGGCGTATTCCCCATCGAGATGGGGGGAATCTTCTGTCATGATGAAAAATTGTGAACCGGCAGAATCCGGCGCCATCGTCCGCGCCATGGACAGCACGCCGCGGCTGTGTTTCAAATCATTTTGGAAACCGTTTGAAGTAAATTCGCCTGCGATTTCATAGCCGGGGCCGCCAACGCCAGTACCTTCCGGGTCGCCGCCCTGAATCATAAAACCTGGGATGATACGATGGAAAATTAGTCCGTCATAAAACCCTTTGCCTGCCAAGCTGATGAAATTATTCACCGTATTGGGCGCGATTTCGGGATAAAGTTCGGCTTTGATGATGGAGCCGTTGTCCATTTCGATTGTCACAATTGGGTTTGCCATTTTATTGTTCTCCTCTTTTCCGGCAGCGGCGGGCAAATCTTGCCTGCCATTGCCCTTTGAAATGGTTCTCTCTTTATTTTACCAAATAGAAAGGGCTGATACAAGGGAAACCCACCTTTTTTCTATGGCTATCGCAAAGAAAAGCAAGGACATACGGCAAACCCGCCAAAATTCCGAGTCAATAGCCCTGTCCCCTTTGGCATAGTTGCCACTGTAAGTTTGGCATATTTCCTGTTATACTATTTATGTATACCGTTTTTGTTTATTATTTATTTACAGGAAGGGAATCTTCATGAAAATTAAAGCATACACACCCGTTTTAGTTGGGCTTGCGGCGGTAGCCGGTGCGGTGCTGCGCGGGCTGAATTTAATCCATGGTTATGAGGTGGGCACGCGCCTGCCGGCGCACGGGGATATCCCCGGGATTGCGCTGATTGTACTCAGTATTGTTTCTGCGGTGCTTTTGATTGGCGCGGCTGCTTTTTTCCATGAAAACAGCGGCATTGTATTTGAAGATGCGTTTTGGGGGGCAGGCACCCTGTTCAAAATGGTTTCCGTCATTGCGGGGCTGGCAATGCTGGTATGCGGCGCGGCTGGCTTATACCTAGCGGTAACGGACAGCGAAGTCCCGATTACCGGCAATATTACAGCTTTGCCGCTATGGCTGCTTGCCATGCTGACGGGCGGCTGTTTTATTGGCGCGGCATCGGCTTTAAGCCGCCGTGCCATTACCGCGACAACTGCTACACTATTGATTGTACCCATGTTTTGGGCTTGTTTTGACCTGATTACCACCTTTAAGGACAATGGCGCTTCGCCATTTATTGGGCTTTATGGGTTTGAACTGCTCGCTGCCATTGCGCTGACTTATGCGTTTTACGCGCTGGCAGGTTTTCTTTATTCCACCAGCAGCCCAAGCCGTTTTGTGATATCGGCAGGATTAGCCATTATTTGGTGCATTGCGGTAGCGGCTGGCGCTGGCATTTCCATTGCGGCTGGCGCACAGGCGATTGTATTCCCGCCGCAGACCTTGCTAAGGTATGCCTGCTTTTTCGCCTCTGGGCTTTGGCTGTTTGCGCTGATGGTGCTGCTGGCACGCGGCACAACCCGCCGTATTCCACAGGCGACGATGGAATATTGATACCGCGCAAATAATTCCGGAAAATTGATATGAAATTCTGAAAAATCAACTTTTATTTTTCTGCTGAGGGCAAAGGATTCTTTGTCCTCTTTTATTTTACATTGAAACCCATGTTTATTTTATGAAATTTTATCGTGAAAAATGAACGTTATTTGCAGTTTCCCGCAGATATCCGCCAAATTCCCACGTCTTGCTTTAGGCATAATGCCAATAGCAACTTTCACAAATTCGGGCATCTTTGCGGCAAAGCGAGTTTGCACCTTGGCAAAGGTTATGCTACAATAACTGCAAGAGAAGAAATTCCTTCAATCTGTGCTTAGAAAGGAACTTAGAAGCATGAATATTGATCAATTTGTTGGTGAAAATCGAATTGACCAGGGGCAAGGCGGCAACTTAATGGTACACGGCTGGTCTCTTGAACAGTGTGTCATTTCCGCGCATGATAAAGAAATCCTGCAAGGCTTAGGGCGCCGGCTGAAAGAGTTGGCAGAACGCCCCTGCGAACCGGAAAAAGCTGCGCTTTGGGTTGCGCACAACGGGTTAAAGACCGAACAGCCAGTGATTTACATTGACTGTGAAAACGGCTGGAATGAAATTTTCCCATGGAAAGAAGCCATCCAATGCGAAGGGGAAATGGCGCAGGACTGGGAAATGTGGCTGCGCAAGGAAATTCACTGGGCAGACACGCTAAAAGATGACAAGGTAGTTGAAGCAAAGTTATATATCCCCTACCATGCCACAGACAGCGGCTGGGGCATTGAAGAAGAACGCATTGGCGACCCGACAAAGGGGGAAGCCTATGTCTGGAAATCCCCATTTGCGGATATGGAAGAGGAATTTGAAGAATTAGATCTTTCCGAATATATTAAGACGCCGCAAATCAGTGTAGACTGGGAAGCCTCTAATGCCGCATTCCATTTAGCGGAGGAAGTGTTTGATGGCATTTTGTCCATTGAGTTCCGGCACAAATGGTGGTGGTCACCGGCATTATCGCTGTCTTACTGCAACCTGCGCGGCATGGAAAATATGATGTGTGATTTTTATGATTATCCGGATCAGGTTCATGCCATGATGCGGTTATTCACAGATGGTTATCTGAAAAAGTTTGCATATCTTGAGGAACATGGACTTTTGCCGAACAACTCGGATAGTATGTATATTGGTTCAGGCGGCATTGGTTTTACAGATGAACTGCATGGCACGCCAGGGCAAGTGAAGCTGATGGATATGTGGGGCTTTAATGAAGCGCAGGAAACCAGTGAAGTTTCACCAGAAATGATCAAGGAATTTTTCCTGCCTTACCAGCGTGAAATTGCGGAATGCTTTGGGCTGAACTATTATGGCTGCTGCGAAGGGTTAGATAAGCGTTGGGAGTATGTAAAGGAAGCGATTCCGCGCCTGCGGCGCGTATCGGTTTCGCAATGGGCAGACCCGCGCAAAATGAGTGATTATCTTGGCAAAGATTATGTCTATTGTTACAAGGTCAGCCCGACAGACATTGCGGTGCCGCATCCTGATGAAGATTACATCCGGAAGAACCTGCACAGTATCTTGGAATACTGCAAACAAAGCGGCAATATTGTCGAACTGCTGATGAAGGACAACCACACCTTAGGGCACACGCCAGCCAATGCCGCACGCTGGGTACAGATTGCCCGCGAAGAAGTAGCCCGCGTCTACGGCTAACCTACTTTCTTTTATAAAAGAAAGTAGGCAAAGAAAATTTCACCACTGCGTGCGCGGCACGCAGATACAAAAGCATCATAGCCGCTTTATGATTGCCATTTAGCCGCGCAGACAAATAACTGATAGAAAAAAAAGGCTTCCGTCAACCGAACGGAAGCCTTTTCTTATACTTCAAACCGATAACCATACCCACGTACTGTTTCAATTTTTCCGCCATAATCCCGCAGTTTTGCCCGCAATTTTTTGATATGCGTATCTACCGTCCGCAAATCGCCAAAATAATCATAACCCCAAACCGCATTGAGTATTTTTTCCCGTGAAAGCGCAATGCCACGGTTATTTTTGAAATATATCATCAGTTCATATTCTTTGGGTGTGAGTCCGATATTTTCCCCGGAAACACGCACTTCATGCCGTACTTCATCAATATCCAATGCACCAAAACTTGTTTTTTCCTCCTGTGCCGCGCCTGCCCGCAACAGCAGGTTTTTCACCCGCGCACATAAAACAAGCGGGGAAAATGGTTTGGTGACATAATCATCCGCACCGCCTTCCAACCCATGGAGCTGGTCTAATTCTTCCGCACGTGCTGTCAGCATCATCACAGGCAGGCGGCGAGTGCTTTCTCGTTCCCGGATGCTGCGCAAAACAGCAAATCCATCCGCGCCAGGCATCATTACATCTAAAATTGCCAAATCTATGGGGATATTCCCGGACAAGCTATCCAATGCTTCTTTTCCATCTGCCGCTTCAATCATGGTATGCCCATCCCGTTTGAGAAAATCCGCAACCAGCCGCCGGATACGCGCTTCATCATCCGCGAGTAAAATCGTTGCCATAAAAAAATACCACTCCTTTCAGGTATCATATAGTATACCGCAATAATTTGAAAATCCCGTGAACAATAAACAGAAAGCCTGTGTTTTTTGGCACAAAATTCACCATGACACAATCCCTGAAATTCCAAAAGAAATAAAACATGGTTTTCTTTGTATAAACGCCGTATGAGCTGTCCATAATAAGCCCGGAGGTGAAAAAAACATGCGAAAATACGGAAAGCGGACTGCTGAACGTACGGCGGAGGAACGAGGATTTTACATAATCCTAATCCTTTGCGTTGCAGCAATTGCGATTTCGGGTTATGTACTGTTTTTTGCGCCGCTGTCAGGCGGCGCATCTATGGAGGATGTCGAATATACGCCGGATTTGCCCCACCGGGAAAACCGAGCACAAACCGCAGCATCCATCACAGAACAGCAAGAATCAACCAGTACTCCGCCAGTCGATACAGTCTTGCCAGAAGATATCCCAGACACAAGCGACGGACAAACAGCGACAGCGGCGCCACAGCCGCAACAGCCATCCACACAGCAGCAAACAGCTGCACAGCCAGAAGAACCCACATCCCCAGCACAGCCGCAGCAAGAACACGAACAACAACCAACGGCGGCTCCTGCATGGGTGAAACCGGTCAAAGGGGAAATTGCGCAGGAATTTTCCGGGGACAAGCTGGTTTACCAAAAAACCTTAGGGGATTGGCGTGTTCATGCGGGGACAGATTATCTTGCACCTTCAGGTACGCGGGTATATGCGGTATCTGATGGTGAAGTAACCGATGTTGTATCTGACAGCTTATGGGGTGTCTGTGTAACAATCAAGTTGGAAAATGGACAAACTGCCATTTACCGCGGTTTATCTGAAAATCCAAAGGTCAAAAAAGACAGCACCGTAAAAGCCGGGGACGTCATTGGCTCTGTTGCAAATGTTGTGCCAGCGGAAGCGGATACCGGCGCACATCTGCATTTAGAACTGAAAGATAAAGATGGGAAATCCATCAACCCAGAACAATAAACAAATGGGACGCCAGCAGTTTTTTGCTGACGTCCCTTATTTTTTAATCTTCTGCCAAGTGATAAATTTCAAGAATTTCCGCATTACCCAACGGGATATAACTTTTTACCGGGCTTGTGTCATTTTTGGTGGTCAAATTGATAATGGCGTCATAATCTTCTGGCTGCAAGCCAAGCTGTGTCATGGTCACTGGCATACCAATTTCAACAAAATACCGTTTCATTGTCGCAATACCGTTTGCAGCAGTCCGTTCCGGATGGTCAAAATCCATTTCCACACCCCAAACGCGGTTTGCAAGCTGAGCAAATTTCATCACGTCAATGTTTTTGGATAAGATAAACTGTGCCCATGCGGGGAACAATACCGATAACCCTGCCCCATGGGAAATATTATCATGCAGTGCGGATACCGGGTGTTCCAGTTTATGCACCGGGAACAGGCGTGGTTTGCCGCAGCCAGTCAAATCGTTATGGCTTAGTGAAGATGCCCACATCAGTGTGGCACGCGCTTCATAATCATCCGGATTTGCAATGGCGCGCCGCCCTGCGTCGCGCACGGCAATCAGCAGCCCTTCTGCAATGCGTTCGGTCAAATCACAATCAGGTGTACCAAGGAAATAACGTTCCATGGTGTGCATCATGATATCAACAATACCACAGCCGGTTTGGAATTTGGATACTGTAACTGTATTTTCCGGGTTCAGAAACGCGACCACTGGGCGCACAGTTTCCGAGGTAATGCCTTGTTTTATCCATGGGGAGAGCAAGTCATTGGTAATGACATCTGAATTAGACATTTCACTGCCCGCCGCGGCAAGCGTCAGCACCACCCCAACCGGGAAAACCTGGTTTGGTTCTGGGCGGGTGCCCGTAGAAGCATATTGCCAAGGATCATTGCCTGTTGCCAGCCCAACGCCAATTGCTTTGGAAGAATCAATCACACTGCCACCGCCAACGGCTAAAATAAAATCAACTTTTTCTTTTTGGCACAGTGCAATACCCTGATGGATAAAAGAAAGTTTTGGGTTTGGCGATACGCCGCCGAGTTCCACCCATTGCAGCCCAGCTGCTTGCAAAGAAGCAATGACTTTATCCAGCAAGCCAGTTTTTTTCACCGAACCGCCGCCATAATGGATCAGCACGCGGGATGCGCCATATGTTTTGATGGTATCCCCAATTTGGGATTCAATCCCTTTACCAAAAATGATTTTGGTTGGCGTACAGAATGTAAAATTATTCATAGTTGACCTCTCTTCCGAAACCTGTCCGCGTTTGATTTGCAATACCTGTAAACATTATATCACAATCAAAGAAAATTTCAATTCACCATCATCTTTTTTGCGGAAATCCAACTTAACAAAAAGGAAGGGGACTTTTGTCCCCTTCCCATTTGTCCCTTGCGGGTAAGCGCTTAGCCCAGTTTTACACCGGATTTTGCGATTTTTGCTTCGAGTTCGGTACGGAAATCAGCTACATTGTCCTTGTTCAGTACAACAACATCCAATGGCTGATCTTTTTCAACACTTTCGCCCTGCAAAATCTTCACTGCGTTCATCACGCCCTGATACCCTTCTTCCACAGGAAGCTGTGCCACAGATGCAGACATTTCATCCTTTGCAATGGAATCCATTGCGTTGAATGTGCCGTCAAAGCCAACAACAACAACATCCTTGAGGTTTGCTGCTGCAACAGCCTGGTATGCACCCAGTGCCATGTCGTCATTGGTTGCATAGAATGCCTTGATGTCTGGGTTGGACTGGATAATGTTTTCTGCTACATTGACAGCCTTGCCACGGTCAGAGTCAGCTGGCTGTACAGCAACAACTTCGATGCCTGCTGCCTTCATCGCTTCTTCTGCACCAGCACCACGGTCATCATGCACGGTCTGACCAACTGTGCCGCGGATAATCGCTGCTTTGTCGCCGGTTTTCAGCTTGGATGCGATAAATTCGCCGCCCAGTTTGCCTGCATCCTTGTTGCCTGTGCCAACAAAGCAGGAATACAGGGAATCATCATCTGTATTCAGCTTGGTGTCAATCAGGATTAGCGGGATATTGGCTTTCTTAACGGTTTGTGCCGCAGATACAAGCGCGGTTGGTTCGTTTGCCGCCAAAACAATTGCGTCTACCTTGTTGGTGACAGCATCTTCTACCATGTTAATCTGGGTTGCAGAGTCGGATTCCGCGTTCGGACCAATGACATTCACTTCAACGTTAATACCTTCTGCCTTCAGGTCTTCACCTGCCAGCTTTGCGCCTGCTTCTACCATGTGCCAGTAGTCGCTGTTCAATGCCATGCAGATTGTTGTGATTTTGTAGCTGTCGCCAGAACCTGCCGCACCGCCGCCAGAACCTGCCGCGCCACTGCCGGAAGCCGCGCCGCCGCCAGATGCAGCGCCGCCATTGTCGCCGCCACCGCAGCCAGTAAGCATACCAGCCATCATCAGCCCGCTCATTGCAAGTGCTAACAATCTTCTTCTCGATTTCATCTTTCTTTCCTCCTTGATGATTTAGGATGTATCTTTTCCTCATTTCTGAGGGAAAAGCCTTAAATTATGCCTGTGTCACTGGTTTTTCGTCCTTCTTCATGCGTTTGACGCGTTTGAAGCCGCCACCGCGCACAACGTCAACAAATACAGCAACAATGATAATGCCGCCCAAGAAAATGGTCTGCATATCCGATGATACGTTGAGCAGGTTCAAGCCATTGCGCAGTACCGCAATCAGCAATACGCCGGTGAATGTGCCAAGCACGTTACCCTTGCCGCCGAAAAAGCTGGTGCCGCCGATGATAACCGCTGCAATCGCGTCATTTTCCAGCAGGTTGCCCGAAAGCGGATAAGCCGAGTCAGTACGCCCGGTCAGCATAATGCCGCCCAGCGCTGCCATAACGCCTGAAATCACATAAACGCTGGTGCGCACAAAATCCACATTGATGCCTGAAAGCCCTGCTGTGTTAATATTGCCGCCAACGGCATAAATATGCCTGCCAAGGGTTGTGTAATTGAGGAAAATGCTGAATAGTACATAGACAATCAACATGATAACAAAGGAAATCGGGATTTTGCCAAGCAGGCTGTCCGGGTTGGAACTGAGGAAGGATGAACCTGCCCATTTAATGGCAAGCGGCATCCCTGCAATCGGTGTGGCGCCTGTGATAACAAGCCCAATGCCCTTGTAAATATTCTGGGTGCCCAGGGTGGAAATAAACGGGTGAGGCAGTTTGAATTTGGTCAGCAAAATGCCGTTGATAAGCCCCAGCAGCGCGCCGGCGAGAATGCCAATAATCAGACAAAGCACCGGGTTCATGCCCTTTTCCACGGCGCATTTTGCCATAATGATGGTAGAAAGCGTCATGGTATAGCCAACCGACAAGTCAATGCCTGCTGTCAGGATACAAACCATCATGCCAAGGGACAAGAAGCCGTTGAGGGCTGCCTGCCGCGCAACATTCAAAAGGTTTGTCGATGTAAAAAAGTTCTCATTTTTGAACGCAAGGAAGATACACAGCAGGACGAGCGCAACCAGCGGCCCTGCCTTATTGATTAAATCCTTCGCCTTTGCTGCGACACTGTTATTATTATTCATTCCAGTTTCCCTCCCGTTGCCAGCGTCAGGACTTCTTCCTGACCAATTGTACCATCGTTATCGACAATGCCGGTCTGTTTGCCTTCATACATGACCATGACCCGGTCACTCATGCCAAGAATTTCTTCCATTTCTGACGATACCATAATAATTGAAGCGCCCTTTTCCAGCAGCGAGTTCATAATATTATAAATTTCAACCTTTGCGCCGACGTCGACGCCCTTGGTTGGCTCGTCAAAAATAAACACCTTCGCGCCAGAAAGCAGCCATTTCATAATGACGATTTTCTGCTGGTTGCCACCGGAGAAATTCACTGACAGCTTGTCCGGCTGCAATGGGCGCAGGTTCAAATCTGTGCCATATTGCTCCACCATTTGGCGGCGCTTTTTGTTGTCAATCAGCCCCAGTTTATTTTTAAACTTTGGCAGGGTGACAATTGTGCCGTTTTCAATGACATCATGAATGAGGATAAGTCCTTCTTCTTTGCGGTTTTCGGTAATCAGCACAACGCCTTTTTTAATCGCGTCCTGTGGGTTTTTGATGCTGATTTCCTGCCCTTCCATATACATATGCCCATCGGCAAGCGGGTCAGCGCCGAAAATCGCGCGCATGGTTTCGGTACGTCCCGCGCCAACCAGACCGAACACGCCCAGCATTTCGCCTTTGCGCACTGAAAAACCGATATTATCGAACTTTTCAGCGCTAAGACCTTCACAGCGGAACATTTCCTCGCCAATCGGCACATTGCGTTTGGGGAATTTTTCGTCCAGCGAACGCCCAACCATCATTTTAATGATTTGGTCTTCGGTAACGCCTTCAACATCGATGGTAGGCCCGGAATTCTGCCCATTTTTGAGAACAGTGACTTTGTGCCCAACTTTTTTGGCTTCATCAAGTTTATGGGTGATGAATAAAATGGATACGCCATCCTTTTGGTTTAACTCTATCATAAGATCCAGCAGGAAGTCTATCTCTTTACGGCTAAGTGAAGATGTTGGTTCGTCCATAATGAGCAGTTTGGCATTGCGGTCGATGGCGCGTGCAATCTCGACAAGCTGCCGCTGCCCCATGCCAAGCTTTTCCATCGGCATATCCAAATCCACATCCGCAAGCCCCACGCGCTCCAGCGCTTTGCGTGCGCAGCGCTTTTGTTCTTTCCAATCGATAAGTCCGCTTTTTTTCTTCTCGCAGCCAAGGTACATATTCTCGACAACACTCAAGCAGGGGATATTGCTGAGTTCCTGATAAATCACCGCAATGCCCAGGTCATAAGCGTCCTGCACGCCGCGCATTTTGATTGGCTTGCCCAGCCACAGCATTTCGCCGCCTTCGGGTTTGTTGATACCGATGATGGTTTTTATCATTGTGGATTTGCCTGCGCCGTTCTCACCCAGCAGCAGGTGGACTTCCCCCTGGCCGATGGTGAGGTTTACATGGCTCAGCGCAACGACACCAGGGAATATCTTTGTGATGTCACGCATCTCCAGCAGCGGCGGCACCTGCGAACCTGTGGGCTGTCTGCTTTCCGACATTTCTATGCCTCCTTCTTCTTCTCGGTGGATGGTCTTCCCATCCTTGCCTCTCCAAACGCGTATTGAAGTTGTTACATTCAGTATATTTTAATATTTGTAATATGTCAATCATATCATTCATAGTAATTTCAACAATAAATTCATAGGATTCATATGCAATCTGCCGATTTTCTTGTTTCCCTTTTGTGGCTTTTCATATAAACATGGCACAAATATGCGCAATTATAATGTGAAAAATCATCATTTTCCCGATATTCTGCACTTTATTTCGGATTTCGGGTTTTATTTCCTTTAATAGTAACATTAAGATTCGTAATATTTTCTGCGTTTTATACTAATTTTTCAGATTTTTTTCTACACATTTATAATATTAAAATTCTTGACTTTTCATCCGCTTGTGATAAGATAGTAGCAACAGGTTATTTATATGGGGCACTCCCCATGTGAAATTGGATCATCACATTTTAGGAGGTTCATTCTATGAAAAAGACACTTGGTGTTGGCGTTATCGGGCTGGGGCGCCTGGGCTACCAGCATACAGTCAATGTTACCCGTACCATGGGCGCGCGCCTGGTCGCTGTATCCGACCCGTTCCCGGCTGCTTTGGAACGTGGCAAGGAAGATTTCGGCGTAACCGCTTATGCCGACTATAAGGATATGCTGAAAGATCCCGCTGTGGAAGCCGTTGTTATCGCAACCCCAACCCAGACCCATTATGATGTCCTGATGGACGTTATCGCGGCTGGCAAACCGATTTTTGTTGAAAAGCCAATCACGTTCACCGTAGAGGAAGCTGAAAAAATCATGGACGCCGTCCAAAAGGCTGGCCTTTACTTGCAAGTCGGCTTTATGCGCCGCTTTGACCCAGGCCATGTTGCCGCCAAGAAAATGATTGCATCTGGCGCCTGTGGCAAGCCAATCTATATCCATGACTGCCAGCGCGACCCCAACGGTCCTCCTCCGGCATACGTACCACAGTCTGGCGGCTTGTTTGTTGACATGGGCATCCATGACCTGGACGTTGCTCGCTGGCTGATGGGCTGTGAAATCACTGAAATCTATGCGCAAGGCGCTGTCCTCAAGCATGAATTCCTCAAAGAGCTAAACGACGTGGACGATGGTCAGATGCTGCTGAAATTCCAGAACGGCGGGCTTGGCATGATTGAAATCAGCCGCAACGCAAATGATGTTTATGATACCCGTACTGAAGTTATCGGCCTGGAAAAGAGCGTATTTGTTGGACAGGAACAGCTCACCCCGTTCAAAACCGTTGGCGGGCAGGAAATTACCTTTGATATGGCAAACTGGTGCCTCGGGCGCTTTAAGGATGCTTATGAACTGGAAATGGAAGCTTTTGTACGGAATGTGCTGGAAGGCAACCCATCTCCTGTTACCGCATATGACGGCATGATGGGCATTAAACTTGCCCTGACCGCAACCGCTTCCTTCCGTGAAGGCAAACCGGTGCAGCTTACTTATTAAGATCATATCTTTTCTTTTCTTCTCTTATCTCGATCGCAGGCGGCAGGGCAGCAATGCTTTGCCGCCTGTGGCACACAGTAAGCAATATCACAGTGAAATGCTGCCCATCAGCCGCAATATCACGATATTGAATAACCCCCTTGGGTATGGTACTATAAATATATGGTTTATGGATTTATATTCGCATAAAGGAGACGAGGATTATGTTGAAACTGGGATTTAATGAAGCAACCTGTAAAGAAAATTCTTCCGTGGAACGCGACCTGGAACTGTGCGAAAAGTATGGGTATGATTATATTGAGCTGCGCCTTGATATGCTGAAAGAATATTTCAAAACCCATACCATGGATGACCTCAAGGCATTTTTTGCAAAGAGCCACCTGAAACCTTTTGCCTTCAACTCCATTGAGGATATCAACTTCAATACGCCGGAACAATGGGACAAGTTAGTTGAACTATTTACCTTTGGCTGCGAAGTGGCACAGGCGATTGGCAACAAATATATGATTGTTGTACCAACCATGGGGCCTGACATGGATCGCAAAACAGAAAAAGAAGTCTTTGACGATTCTGTGGAAGTGCTGAACAAACTGGCAGATATCGCAGAACCTTACGGCGTTTGCTGTTCTTTTGAACCAATTGGCGACCGCCGCTGGTGCTGCAACTCCCTGCGTCAGGCTTGGGAAATTGTACAGGCGGTAAACCGTGAAAGTGTTGGGCTGACTGTTGACTGCATCAACTTCTATATGCACGACAAATGCGCGGATGTGGATTATATCCGCAAAATCCCGAAGGAAAAACTGTTTGTTTATCATATCAATGACTGTGAGGACCTGCCGCTGCGTGTGCTTGACCATTGCCACCGCATTATGCCGGGCAAGGGCTGCATCCCCGTTGCGGATATCAGCAAGGCTGTGATGGACGCCGGTTATGACGGGCCTGCCTGCCTTGAACTGTTCCGCCCAGAATACTGGGATATGGACGCAGAAGCAGTGATCAAAATGGGTGCGGAATGCTGTGCTCCATTCTTAAAATAATCACAATCCTGCCTTATGACAGGCACATACCTAAAAAAACCTTATCGCGAGGGTCGGCGCAGTATGAAACTGCGCCGATTTTCGTTTTTTGTGGGGAAACACCAGCGAGCGAGGGCACCACGATAAACGCAAACCGAACACGAGCGAGCGGCGCCATGGCGCCGCACCAAGTAGAGCTGCACCCCCGCCGCAGCGTGCAGCGGCGGAAGAGTGTTTTCTTTGCCCTGCTTTCTTTTTCCAAAAGAAAGTAGGTTGACATTTGGGACAGAACATTTTAATATGTAAAGTGGTATTGTATAGATATAAGGAGGATGGTAAAGATTGAATCAGAACCTGGTTGACTTGATCGACATCAGGAAAGAATTTGACGGCGAACCTGTATTAAAAGGAATTTCCTTATCCATCCGCAATCGGGAATTTGTCACGCTGCTTGGTCCCTCTGGCTGCGGCAAAACAACAACACTGCGGATTATTGGCGGGTTTGAAACGCCGGATTCCGGCGACGTATTATTCGATGGCAAACGGCTTAATGACGTCCCGCCTTATAAACGGGAAGTTAATACCGTGTTTCAACGGTATGCACTGTTCCCCCATTTGAATGTTGCCGAAAATATTGCATTTGGACTGCGTATCCGAAATATACATGAAAAAGATATCCAGCGTAAAATCCAGGAAATGCTGGAGCTGGTCGGGCTGCGAGGCTTTGAAAAACGCAATACAACTAGCTTGTCTGGCGGTCAGCAGCAGCGCGTCGCTATCGCACGCGCCCTGGTCAATCAGCCGCGAGTATTACTCCTCGATGAACCCTTGGGCGCTTTAGACCTCAAACTGCGCAAAGATATGCAGATAGAATTAAAACGAATCCAACAATCCACCGGCATTACTTTCCTGTATGTCACCCATGACCAGGAAGAAGCCCTTACCATGAGTGACCGCGTTGTGGTCATGAACCATGGCAGCATCCAGCAGGTCGGTTCCCCTACCGATATTTATAACGAACCCGAAAATGCGTTTGTTGCCGATTTTATCGGGGAATCCAATATCATTGACGGCATTATGCTGGAAGATTGCAAAGTCTGCTTTTGTGGGCATGATTTTGAATGCGTTGATAAAGGCTTTGCCACAAAAGAACCCGTTGATGTTGTCATCCGCCCGGAAGATTTACGCATTGGCTTCCCTGGGGACAGCCAATTGCAAGGGGTTGTCGAATCCATTGTATTTAAAGGCGTCCACTATGAAATGATGATTCGTACCGAACATTTCACCTTTATGGTGCATTCCACCGCCGCTGAACCCGTCGGTAAAACCGTTGGATTGTCTGTCGTCCCGTTTGATATCCACATTATGAAAAAAAGTATGGAGGATAACCGTTGAAAAAATCATTTGCTTATCCATATGGCGTGTGGATGGTTATCTTTATTTTAGCGCCCATTTTGCTTGTCGGCGTCTATGCGTTTACAAGCGGGGATGGGCATTTTACCTTGCATAATTTCACTTATCTGCCTGGATATTTGCCGGTTTTTGGACGGTCTTTTTGGCTTGCGCTGATTTCCACTGCCGTTTGTCTGCTGCTCGGTTATCCTATGGCTTATATCATGAGCCAGCTTTCTGCCAGCCGCCAAAGTTTATGTATGATGCTCATTATGCTGCCTATGTGGATGAATTTTTTGCTGCGTACTTATGCGTGGATGTCTATTCTGGAAAATAACGGCTTTTTGAATCAGTTTTTTCGCCAAATTGGTTTAATCTCTTTTTTGCAAACCCAATTTGCTTATCCCCTTGATTATATCCCACTCATCAACACATCCGGTGCGGTGGTG
Source organism: uncultured Butyricicoccus sp. (assembly GCA_910584935.1). Taxonomy (GTDB): domain Bacteria; phylum Bacillota; class Clostridia; order Oscillospirales; family Butyricicoccaceae; genus Butyricicoccus_B. The sequence continues at coordinate 42,523 of CAJUDU010000009.1, forward strand.
CTGGGTATGGTCTATAATTTTTTGCCGTTTATGGTGCTTCCTATTTACACCGTTCTTATCAAACTGGATTCCAAATTGATTGAAGCTGCCCAGGATTTGGGCGCGCCAACCCATTTGGTATTCCGGCGGGTAATTTTCCCGCTCAGCCTGCCTGGTGTAATCTCCGGTATTACAATGGTCTTTGTCCCCTCTGTATCCACCTTTGTCATTTCACAAATGCTGGGCAGCGGCAAATATTTGCTTGTCGGCGACTTGATTGACCTGCAATTTATGGGCGGCGCTTATAACCCGCATTTGGGTTCCGCCATTGCGTTGGTGATGATGCTGCTCATCTTCCTTTGTATGTGGGTTATGAATAAATTCGATGATGGCACATCCGAACAGGGAGGGCTGATGCTGTGAAAAAATTCTTGAAAGACTTTTATTTGCTGTTAATCTTCCTGTTTTTATACGCGCCAATTGTCGTATTGATGGTCTTTTCCTTTAACAACTCCAAATCCCGACGGCTTTGGCATGGCTTTACCACACGCTGGTATATCGAACTGTTCCAGGATGCGGATATCCTACATTCTTTATATGTCACTTTATTGGTTGCCATTTTGGCGGCTGCCCTTGCTACACTAATCGGCACCGCGGCAGCAATCGGTATCCACAATATGCGCCGTCGGACGCGGTCTGTTTACCTTGCTGTCAACAATATCCCCATGTCCTCCTCTGATACGATTATGGGCGTTACCTTTATGCTGCTGTTTGCCGCACTGCATTTAGACAAAGGTTATTTAACCCTGCTGCTTTCCCATGTGACCTTTTGTGTGCCTTATGTCGTGCTGAATGTGATGCCCAAACTGCGCCAGCTTGACCGCAACGCTTATGAAGCCGCCCTCGATTTGGGCGCCACACCCTATCAGGCATTATGGAAAGTCATTTTGCCCGAAATCAGACCCGGCATTGTCACTGGCGCCATTATGGCATTCACCATGTCGGTTGATGATTTTGTGGTATCCTATTTCACGGCAGGCACAACCAGCCAGCCGCTTTCTGTTGTGATTTATTCAATGACCCGCCACCGTATGACACCCAAAATCAACGCGGTATCCACCATCCTGTTTTTATTCGTGCTGGTACTGCTGATTGTCATCAATATGCGGCAGGTGCGCGATGAAAAACGACGGCAGGCACAAAAGGGAGGCAGAACATGAAACGGAACGTTTGCTTATTTTGTATGGTATTATGCTGTCTGCTCTCCGGCTGTGAAACAAACAATCGCGCAGCGGTACTCAATGTTTACAACTGGGGCGAATATATTGATACCGACTTAATCAAGCAGTTTGAACAGCAAACCGGCATTGATGTCGTATACAATACATTCGATTCCAATGAGAATTTATATTCCCGCATTCAGACCACCAGTTATGATGTTATTATCCCATCGGATTATGCCATTTCCCGCTTTATCAAAGAAGGGATGCTGCGTCCGCTCAATTATGAAAACATCCCCAATATGGCATATATTGACGCGCAATACACCCATCTGGCTTTTGACTCGGAACAAAAATATTCCGTGCCTTATACCTGGGGCGTTGTCGGCATTGTTTACAATTCTAAATATGTGGATGAAGCAGATATCGGCTCCTGGGATTTGCTTTGGAACCCCAAATACAAAAACCGTACCGCTATGTTTAACAATTCCCGCGATGCGTTGGGGCTTGCGCTGATGTATCTTGGCTACTCCCAAAATACCACAGACCGTGACGCACTGCGGCAGGCCGCTGATTTAATCAAGGCGGGCAAACCAATATACCAAGGGATTTGGATGGATCAAATACTGGAAAAACTTCCCTCCGAAGAAATTGTTGCCGCGCCTTATTATAACGGCGATGCCGTTACCATGATTGATGAAAATGATGACCTGCGGTTTTATGTGCCGCAGGAAGGCACAAACCTGTTTGTCGATGCCATGTGCATCCCCAAAAATGCGAAAAATGTCGAAGGGGCAGAAAAATTCATCAATTTCTTGTGTTCCACTGAGGCAGCTATGGCAAACTGGGAATATGTCGGCTATTCCAGCCCACATACCGGCGTGTATGAACAGCTTGACGCAGAAATACAGCAAGACCCTCTATATTTCCCCGATGTCAGCACATTCAAGACCGAGGTGTTCCAAAGCCTTCCAGAAGAAACCAACCAATATTACAACGATTTATGGGTGGATATCCTCACTTGACGATTGCCCGTGCGAAGCAAATGAATATTGCTTATAATAGACAAAAACACTTGCAATTTTGCAGGCAAACGGCTAAAATAAGGGTTAGGAAATTTTGACGGGGCAGTTTTTGCCGTCTGCCCGTTGAGGAGCGAGAAAAACCATGAATGATCTCATGTCGAAAATTCAGGCGAGCCTTTCCGAGTTTTCGAAAGGGCAGCGCCTTATCGCCCATTATATTGCAGAACATTATGATAAAGCTGCTTTTATGACAGCAAGCCGTTTGGGTGCAACCGTTGGCGTCAGCGAATCGACTGTGGTGCGCTTTGCCACAGAACTTGGCTATGATGGTTATCCGCATTTGCAAAAAGCCTTGCAGGAAATGATCCGCAACCGGTTAACCGCTGTGCAGCGCATGGAAGTTGCTGGCGACCGCATGGGCGGCCGCGATGTTTTGGAAACCGTGCTTTGTTCGGATGTCGAAAAAATACGCATGACGCTGGATGAACTCGACCGCACTGCATTTCAAAACGCATCAGATGCCATTATTCATGCCCGCCGCATTTATATCTTAGGCGTGCGGTCTTCTTCGGCACTGGCGGGCTTTTTGGGCTTTTATTTCACCCTTTTATTTGACAATGTCCATGTTTTATGTACCAACAGCGTCAGCGAAATCTTTGAACAGTTACTGCGCATCGGTGCGGATGACGTCTTTATTGGCATCAGTTTTCCGCGCTATTCCCAACGCACGTTATCCGCGATGAAATATTCTCATGACCGCGGCGCAAAAGTCATTGCACTGACTGATTCCCGATTATCCCCGCTGGCGCGGTATGCTGACCATACGCTGGTTGCCAAAAGCGATATGGCAAGTTTTGTTGATTCACTTGTTGCGCCGCTTTCAGTGGTCAATGCGCTGATTGTCCAGTCCAGCTTAGGACGGCAGCGAGAAGTCGAATCCACGTTCAATCAGCTGGAAAATATCTGGGATGAATATCATATTTATGAAACCATAGAAGATGAATAACCTGCCTTTTATCAAAAAGCAGGCAGAAACGGGGCGATGGATTGTCAAACGGGACAATTGCGGTGATTGGCGGCGGCGCCGCCGGGCTGATGGCTGCCGGGTTCGCGGCAGGGCATGGCACACAGGTGCTGCTGTTTGAAACCAATGCAAAAGTTGGCAGAAAGCTATATATCACAGGCAAAGGACGCTGTAATGTCACAAACCATTGTGATGTACAGCAGGTTTTAGCAAATATCCCGGTAAACCCGCGGTTTTTATACTCTGCAATCGGGCAGTTCCCACCCACTGAAGTGATGGCATTTTTTGAACGCCTCGGCGTACCGCTGAAAACCGAGCGCGGCGGGCGGGTCTTCCCGGTTTCAGACAGGGCGGCAGATATTGTGGACGCCCTGTTTTCCCATGTCAAAAAACAAGGCGTCAAGCTAATCCATGCGTGCGCGGAACGTGTCCTCACCCAAGATGGCAAGGTATCCGGCGTGCTTGCGGATGGCAAAACCTATCTGGCAGACCAAGTCATTTTAGCCACAGGCGGCGCTTCTTATCCGGCAACCGGTTCCACCGGCGATGGCTACCGGTTTGCCCGTCAGCTTGGACATACCATCATCCCGCCGCGCCCTTCGTTGGTGCCGCTGGTATCGCCGGCAGGCTGTGCCGAATTGATGGGCTTATCCCTCAAAAATGTCGCGCTGCGGGTGTTTGAGCAAAACAAAAAAATTTATGAGGATTTCGGCGAAATGCTGTTTACCCATTTCGGCGTATCCGGACCGCTTATTTTATCCGCCTCCGCCCATATGCGGCATTTTGGCAGCCGGGACTATCATTTGGAAATCGACCTGAAACCCGCGCTGGATGAAAAAACACTGGATAAACGGCTGCTGCGCGATTTTGAAACCCATAAAAACAGCGATTTGGGCAATGCGCTGGGCAGCTTGCTGCCGCGCAAAATGATTCCTGCGGTCATCAGTCAAGCGGGGCTTAACGCTCATGGCAAAGTGCATTCGCTGACCAAGGTTCAGCGACAGGCACTACTGAAAACCCTCAAGGGATTTACGGTGGAAATCTCAGGCGCACGCCCTATCGCGGAAGCCATCATCACCACCGGCGGCGTCAGCGTGAAAGAAGTCAGCCCCAAAACGCTGGAATCCAAAAAAGTGCCCGGGTTATATTTTGCCGGGGAAATATTGGATGTCGATGGTTATACAGGCGGGTTTAATTTACAGATTGCATGGGCAACCGGGCGGCTGGCAGGGCGATCCGCTGGCAATCAAACAAGAGAAGGGATGATATTATGAACCGTATTTCCGTTGCGATTGACGGGCCGTCAGGCGCAGGCAAAAGCACCATTGCCCGCGCCGCCGCACGTACCCTGGGCTTTTTATATGTGGATACCGGGGCGCTGTACCGCGCCATTGGGCTTGCCGTATGCCGCAAAGGGTATGATGGCAGAGATCGGGAAGAAGTGCTTTCTGTACTGCCTGAAATCAAAGTCGAACTGCATTACTTAATGGATATCCAGCGGGTTTGCTTAAATGGCGAGGATGTTTCCGAACTCATCCGCACGCCACAGATTTCCCAATTTGCCTCACGGGTATCCGCAATTCCGGAAGTGCGGGAGTTTTTGTTGGACATCCAACGCGATATGGCCGCCCGCAACAGTGTTGTTATGGATGGACGGGATATCGGCACGGTCATCCTGCCCTATGCCGAGGTGAAAATTTTCCTCACTGCGTCGGCTGAGAAGCGCGCAGAGCGCCGCTGTGCCGAACTGCGGGAACGTGGCGAGCCAGCTGAATTAAGCGCTGTGCTGGCGTCTATGGCGCAGCGCGATGCACAGGACGCAACGCGGGCTGTCGCCCCGCTGCGCAAGGCGCGGGACGCCGTTTTAGTGGACACCAGCAATTTGACTTTGGAACAAAGCATACAGGCAGTGCTGCGCATTATCCGGCAGGCGCAGCAGGTCAGATAAGGGGGCAGATATGGCAAGATTCCATCCGTTTTTTCAAAAAATTGCTCTCCCCTGTGTTGCGGCAGCTTTCCATATTTATTGCGGGTACAACGTCACAGGGCGGGAGAATATCCCAGCGGGTGGCTGTGTCATCTGCCCAAACCATTCCGATGTGATTGACCCGCCAATGGTTGCCGCCGCCATAGGCAACCGCTATCCCATCCGTGTCATGGCAAAAAAAGAACTGTTTGGCGGCGGCTTTTTTGACAGCTTAATCACATGGCTTGGCGCATTCCCGGTTGACCGCAGCCGTGCGGATATCACTGCCATTAAAACCGCGCTGAAAGCCGTCAAGGACGGCAAAAAACTGCTGATTTTCCCGCAGGGCACCCGCAACGCAGGCGAAAACAGCGCCAAAGAAGGCGCCGCGATGCTGGCGCTCAAAACCAAAGCGCCCATTGTGCCGGTTTATATTACCGAAAACAAGGGGTTCCGCACCCATGCGCGGGTAATCATTGGCAATCCGTTTCAGCCCGACCCGCAGCAGAAAGATTATGCGGCGCTGTCCGAAGAAATCCTGCATCGCATTTATGCCCTGCGCCCGGAGGCATCCAAATGATAGTACGGGTCGCAAAAACCGCAGGGTTCTGTTTTGGCGTGCGCCGTGCGGTAGATATGGCGGAAGCTTTATCTCGTGGGCATGGCAGCCTCTATTGTTATGGAGAAATCATCCATAACATGAATGAAGTTGCGCGTCTGGAGCGCGGTGGTATGAAAACTGCGCTTTCAGTGAATGAAGTGCCAGATAACACACACGTCTTAATCCGGGCGCATGGGGTTGCTAAAGCAGTTTATGAAGCATTTGAAAAAAAAGGCTGCCATATCTATGACGCAACTTGTCCATTTGTGAAAAAAATACATACAATTGTCGCGGCACAATGCGCGGCGGGACGTAAAATCCTAATCCTGGGCAGCGCGGGGCACCCTGAAATTACAGGAATTGCTGGATGGTGCAGGGATGCCCGTATCTTTGAAAGCCCGGCACATTTGGAAGCGGCACTGGACAGCGGGACAATCCTTCCAGATGAACCGCTCAGCGTGGTTGGACAAACCACGCTAAACCGTATGGTTTGGGATGTTTCTGTGAAAATTCTGAAAAAAAGGTGTACAAACTGCGAAATATTTGATACAATATGTAATGCGACGGACGAGCGCCAGGCGGAGGCTCGTCTACTTGCCGGAGAATCGGGATGCATGATTGTGATTGGGGATAAAAAGAGCTCAAATACCAAGCGGCTCTATGAAATCAGCAAAACTCTCTGCCCGCAGGCCTTTTATATTGAGGACGCGGCCGAATTGAAGGCAGATGAGATTTCCCGGTTTGCAGACCGCCCCATCGGTATCACCGCGGGCGCATCAACACCGGCATGGATTATTAAGGAGGTCAGTAACATAATGAGCGAAGAAATGAAAATCGAAACTGGTGAGGACTTTGCAGCAATGCTGGAGGATTCCCTTAAACCGATAAAGAACGGAGATAAAGTAACTGGCACTGTCATTGCCATTTCTCAGACCGATGTACAAGTTGATTTGGGTGTAAAGCAGACCGCTTATATCCCGATTGACGAGCTTTCCGACGACCCTGCCTACAATGTCGAGGAGCATATCCATCCAAATGACGAAATTGAAGCGGTTGTCGTGCGCGTCAACGATGTCGAAGGTATCATCACTCTGTCCAAAAAGCGCGTTGACCAGCTCAAGGGCTGGGAATCCATCGAAGTTGCCAAGGAAGAACATACCATCGTTGAAGGCACTGTGATCGAAGAAAACCGCGGCGGCGTGGTTGCAACCGCATTTGGCGTGCGGGTATTCATCCCAGCATCCCAGACCGGCGTACCCAAGGACGAATCCATGTCCAAACTGGTCAAAACCCGCCAGTCTTTTTATGTCACCGAAATCAACCGCCAGCGTAAACGCGTTGTTGGCTCCATCCGTGCGGTACAGCAGGAAGCCCGCCGTGCAGCGGCTGAAAAGATTTGGGAAACCATCGAAGTTGGCAACGAATATGAAGGCACCGTCAAGAGCTTGACTTCTTACGGCGCATTTGTGGACATTGGCGGCGTAGATGGCATGATCCATATTTCCGAACTGTCTTGGGGACGTATCAAATCCCCATCTGAAGTGGTTTCCATTGGCGACAGCGTCAAGGTTTATGTCATTGGGCTTGACAAGGAAAACCGCAAGATTTCTTTGGGCTATAAGCGCGAAGAAGACAACCCATGGAACATTTTCACCTCTAAATACGCCATTGGTGATGTTGCAAAGGTAAAGATCCTGAAGTTTATGCCATTTGGCGCATTTGCGGAAATCGTACCAGGTGTGGATGGTCTTATCCATATTTCCCAGATTGCCGACCATCGCATTGCACGCGCTGACGAAACACTGGAAGTTGGCGAAGAAGTGGATGCAAAAATCATCGACATTAACGATGAAAAGAAAAAAGTATCACTGTCTATCCGTGCGCTGCTGACCGGCAGCGGCGAAGAAGATGCTGACTAATCACAAAAAATTGAACCGCCGCCCTTCATCGTTATGATGGGGCGGCGGTTTTTTTACTGTGCATCTTTATTCAGCCAGATAATGTATTCCAGCACATTATAGTCTGGGTCCATGAAATAAAGCCAGCGTTCCGAACCTGGAATCTCATTCGGTCCGTTGAGAATTGGAATGCCATTTTGCTGCAACATTTGGATTACCGCGTCAATATCATCGGTTTCAAAACAAAGGTGCGGACAATAAGGGCGTTCCGGCATAACCGGTTCATAAACTGTGCCAATGGTTTCAATCAGCTCCAGCCGTGCGCCCTGATAAGTCAGAAACGCATAACGTTCACCGATTTCCGCCGCCTCATGACGGAATAAAAATTGGAACCCAAGTTTTTCCGTGTAAAAGCGGATCGCATCATCCAAATTGCGCACACGGAATGCGCCATGATCATATGCCATAATTTGAAACACCTCTTTTTTTCTGCTGCTGTGATTTTTATTATGATACCATACTGTGAAAACATCGTCAACCGCAGATTTTTCACCTTATCCTTCTGTCCTATATGCGCCATACGGCGCATAGGATAAGCTGTAAGGGGGTGAACAGGATGCGGCGGGTCAATTGGCGTTTATGGCTTTTGCTCCTGTTTACGGCGCTGTGCGGCTGTTCTGCCGCATTCCTGCGTATCCTCCGCCCTGCGGCGGTGGAATATGCCAAAAACCTGGTGCAGCAAACAGCATCTTATGCCATTCAAGACTGTATCACCCAGCAGGTATATCTGAACCGCGCACAATATGAAGAATTGGTCAGCCTGGAACGTGATGACGCAAACCAGGTCACTGCCCTGCGCACAGATACTATCCTTGCGGATTATTTGAAGGTGCAATTATCCCGCGCCGCTTATGACGCGCTGAATACCTTGGAACAGAACGTTTTACAGGTGCCTATCGGCACTGTATTTTTGCCAACCATCTTTGCCGGACAGGGGCCAGAACTGAACATCGGCATTGCCTCGCTCGGCTATGCCGACGCCGATTTTGTCAGCGCATTTACAGCGGCAGGCATTAACCAGACCCGGCATCAAATCTTGCTGGAAGTGAAAGCAGAAGCCCATGTGATGACCGCCTTTGGCGGCTGTGATGTGGTGATTACCACCCGCATGGCAGTGACGGATACGGTGATTGTCGGGGTTGTGCCGGAATCTTATACTTATATTGATGATACTGAACAAAGCCTTTTGGGCAAAGTCAATGATTATGCGGAATCTGACCGCTAAGCGGGATTATACATCGGGCTGCTGCCCTGTATGGGCAGCCCATTTGCAGTCTGTGACTGCCATATCGGTAAAAACTGCTCGGAAAGAGGAATCCTCCGGCGAACAGGCATAAATACCAAACCGGATTTTGCCTGCGCCCTCCAGCAGATGGCATATGCGCATTTGCTGGAATGTTATACCGTCTTTTGAACATTCCAAACAATAATCATCCTGCCGGCGGCTGAGGCGGTACCACATGGATTTGATATCTGCTGGAATTTCTGTTGTTGCCCAATCAGAAAACCCATGGTTGGTAACTACACTGCCTAAATGCTGAAATGTATCATTTTCATATTCAACTGATGCTTTCAGCCAGTTTTCACTGTCCAAATACAGCACAATACCGCATTGGTCAAACCGATGGCTGCTTTCAGTAAAATCAGTTTTCACCGTAAAACTGAAAAACTGCTCGTCAGTTTCCATTTGGAACACTGGCGCATTGTCATTGCGGAAGTGATAATATGTCCGCTGCCATAAATCGGTATGCGGATTGGTTGTGATTTCCACTTTCCCATTCTGTATCAGATAATCTTTGGGCTGGCGCGTCCATTGGAAGTTCGCAAAATCCATAAAATGATTCCTCCTATCCTATACCCATATGGGTTAACCATTTTTCTTCTTATACGCTGTGCCCCATGCAAGCATGGCATCTAAAACCGGTTTTAAGCTATACCCGGTGTCTGTCAATGTATATTCCACCCGTGGCGGCACTTCTGGGTAAACTTTACGAGTCAGCAGTCCATCACTTTCCATAGCACGCAAATGGGCAGTCAATACCTTTTGTGAAATATCCCCAACCGATTTTTTTAATTCGCCAAACCGTTTTGTGCCTCCCAACAGGTCACGGATAATCAAAACCTTCCAGCGGCTGCTAATCAGTATGAGTGTTGTTTCTACCGGGCAGGCCGGCAAAGATTTTTCCACTGAAATCCCTCCATTCTTTCTATGGTTTCTTTTTGGTACCTACAGTACAATAAAGTGCTTACTTTACATTTCAGCCCTACTGCTATATTATAATCGTGCAAGCGGGAAAAAACAAGCCGCCAACAAAATGAACCAAAAAAATTCAGGAGGAATCTCTCATGAAAATCGCGGTAATTTGCGCAAATGGCAAAGCAGGGCAGTTAATCGTCAAGGAAGCAATGGCCAGAGGGGCGGATGTCACCGCTGTTGTACGCAGTGAAAACAAGTCAACAGCAACAAATGTTATCCACAAAGATTTGTTTGATTTAACCACTGCCGATTTGGAAAGCTTTGATATTGTCATTGATGCTTTTGGCGCATGGACATCAGAAACACTGCCGCAGCACAGCTCATCACTAAAGCATCTTTGCGACCTTGTCAGCGGCAAAAGCACGAGGCTGCTTGTTGTTGGCGGCGCAGGCAGTTTGTATGTAAACCCGGAACATACCATACAGATCATGGACGAGACAAATTTCCCCGAAATCTTTAAGCCGCTTGCTGCGCATATGGGCAAGGCGCTGGATGCGCTCCGCACCAGGACAGATGTCAAATGGACATATCTCAGCCCGGCAGGGGATTTCCAGGCGGATGGTGAAAAGACCGGGAAATATATTTGGGGCGGTGAAGAACTGACATTGAACGCAAAAGGCGAAAGTGTTATCAGCTATGCGGACTATGCAGCCGCTATGGCGGATGAAGCACTGACCGGGAACCATATTCAGCAAAGGATTTCAGTTGTTGCAGAATAAGGGCTTCATCAATCAAAACACCATAATAAAAAAGCAAGCCGGCACTTGAAAGCATTTTTGGGATTTGTTATAATAAAGGTTAACCCCATACGTTGAAAAGAGAGAAGGATACCATTATTATGCCGATTAAAATTGCAGACAGTTTGCCGGCACGGGCTGTGCTGGAAAGTGAAAATATATTTGTCATGACTGAGCACCGTGCAATGACGCAGGATATCCGCCCACTTCGCATTGGGCTGCTGAACTTAATGCCCTTAAAAATTGTAACAGAAACCCAAATCCTGCGTTGTTTATCCAATACACCACTGCAAATTGAAATTGATTTGCTGCAAACAGAAACATACCAATCCTCCCATACACCAGAAGACCATCTGCTGACATTTTACCGCACATTCCATGAAATCCGTGATAAAAAATATGATGGTTTTATTATTACTGGCGCACCGGTAGAACTGATGGATTATGAACAGATTGATTATTGGCAGGAAATTTGTGAAATCATGGAATGGACAAAAACCCATGTCCATTCCACCCTGCATATCTGCTGGGGCGCACAAGCAGGGCTTTATTATCATTATGGCATCCCCAAATATGAACTGCCGGAAAAAATGAGCGGTGTTTTTGAACACAAAGTGCTTTTCCCAAAGGAAAATTTATTCCGTGGGTTTAATGACGTCTTTTTTGCGCCGCATTCCCGCCATACTGAGGTACGGCAGGCAGATATTGAAAAAGATGCACGGTTACGTTTACTTTCGGTTTCAGATGAAGCTGGCGTTTATATTGTGGAAGCAAAATATGGACGGCAGATTTTTGTATTTGGCCATTCGGAATATGACAAAAACACATTAAAAGAAGAATATCTCCGGGATCAGGGACGCGGGTTGAACCCAATTATTCCCAAGCATTATTTCCCGGGTGATGACCCATCCTGTGAACCATCCATGACATGGCGTGCTCATGGTAATTTGTTATATACCAATTGGCTGAATTATTATGTTTATCAGACAACGCCATATTATTTAGACCGCAGCTTTGAATAAAAGATAATGCAAAAGCTCTGCTGTGCAAGTATGTGCAGCAGGGCTTTTCCTCTGTATCTTGATAATGCCATAACCGGCGCATGAAACAAAATCATCAGCAAAAACCTGTTCTATGCGGTATAAAATGCGGGATTCACTTGACAAAATGTACAATTTCATATACCATAATATTATGCGCAAGATGTTTCCCAATCATCATTATTTTGTAAATGATGGCTTGTCATGACAGGGGCATTACGGGTAACACCTGAAAAAATAATGGCATCTGCCGGCACATTTGCCACTTCCGCAAAAAGCGTAAAATATATGACCGATCAAATGCTACATATTGTAAAATCATTGAATACTGTTTGGCAGGGCAGCCCCTCAGCTTTATATATTCAAAAGTTTTATGCGCTTGACAACGATATGCAGCAGATCTATCGGAAAATCATGGAGCATTCTAAAGACCTTCAGCAAATGGCAGAAACTTATCAGAAAGCAGAAGATCATAATGTTTCTATCAGCAGTGCTTTGCCAACCGGAATCTTATCTGCTGCCCCTGGCGGGGCAGGCGGTTCTGACAGCGGCGCTGATAAGGGTGAGGGACAAACAGCAAAACTGCAGACGGATGCTTCCAACACGCCAGGGGAAAAGCCCAAAGAAGGGGCAGTTTTGCAAGGCGCAATCCAAGGCAGCGTTGGTATTGCATCCGGCAGTTTGTCTGGTAATTTATTGGGCTATTCTTATGACACCGAAAGCGGGCTTACCGTAAAATATAAAACAGATGAAGCAACAGGCAAGAAAAATTTTGACAGCCTGGGGGTCAAATATGGTGCGAAAGGCGAAGTCCATGTCGCACAAGGCACAGCGGAAGGACATTTAGGGGCTGTTTCCGGTTCTGTTACTGGTGCTGTTGGAAAGGTTTCCGCAATTGGTTCTGTTGGCGCGAGTTTATATAAAGATGGGAAATTAATGCCGCAAATTTCTGCAAACGCAGAGATAAAAGGCACCATATTGGAAGGCAGCGCAAATGTTGCTGCCGGGTCAGATAACAATGATATCCATGTCAAGGCTAGCGGTGAGGTTTTATCCGCAAAAGCAGAAGCAAATGTAAATGCAGGCAAAATCAATTTTACCGACAGCAGCGGCAATAAAAAATCTGGTGTTGGTGTGCAGGCAGAGGTCGGCGCGGAAGCCTATGTTGCAAGCGGTAAGATAAAAGGCGGTATCAAAATTTTAGGTGTTGATATTAATATTGGCCTATCTGGTCATGCAGGGGGCGCCAGTGCAAAGGTAGGCGGTCATGTTACAACAGGCGGCGTTGGTGGCTCTGTTGATGTTGGTTTAGGCGCTGGTGTTGGACTTGATTTTTCAATTGACTGGTCGAATTTTAAATTTGGCTGGTAAGTATTTCAGGAGGATGAAACCATGTATAAAAATTTGATGCCAATTGGTTCTGTTGTTCGTTTGGCTGGCGGCACACATAAAATTATGATTTGTGGACGGATTGTCTGCAAAACAAATGAAACCGCGATCTATGATTATGTTGCCTGTCTTTATCCGGAAGGCATTATCAGCACAGAGGAACTGTATTTCTTTAACCGGGATGCAATTGAAGATGTCTATTTTATTGGTTCGCAAGACCAGGAAGAACTCACTTTTCGGCTTAATGTCCTCAATCAATTAGGTGAATTAGAAGTTGTAGATGGACAAATCACCTCAAAAAAACATGATGCGCAGTAATCTTGTTTTATTAAAGACAATACTTCCAGCTTTCTTTATGCTTGCAGGTGTCATTTTGCTTGCAGCAGCCGTGATTGCCAGCCATATCAGTGCAAATAAAAAGAAAATATGTACGGTAAAAACACATGGCGTAGTCTATAAAATGGAACGTCGTCAAGGTATGTATTCCAGCATTGATAATGATATCCCGTTAACAATGTGGTATCCAACTTATGAATATTCTGTCGGTCAAAAAATACGACGGACAACAAGTAAGGTCGGATATTCCAAAAAATTATTTGAGGAGGGGCAAACGATATCGCTTTATTATGCCCCCGAAGATCCCAGTCAAATTTATGTGCCTGATGCGCAAGTTCGATGGGTCTTTATCCTTTTATGTGGTATGGGTTTTGTCTTTTTGCTAGTTGGAATTGCAATTTATTTCACATTTCGATGGCTTTTTTACATTTAAAATTGTGAATCCTTATTTTGCCGCATTATTCTCTTATTATCCATGGAAGGCTGACAAATAATACAAACAGCACCTTGCAATATCAGGTGCTGTTTTTTGTTTTATTTGATATTTGTGATATTGTTTATTTCTTATCATGCCATATTTCTACCCATAGATAAAACTCTCAAAACACTATGTCAAAGGGTGTACCGCCACAGTCGAAACAATTTACAGCACTTGAACTTTTGCAAAGTTGCACTTTTCGTTGCACCAACCCATTTTCAAAATCATCTGATTTCACAACTTATTCAGCTATTATAACCACATATATAGCAGAAGGCACTATAATATATAACTTTTCAAATTTGCGACTTTTGCAAAAGTTGCACCTTTGGTTGCAAAATGGGCATTTCCTTGGTAAAGAGATGTTTTTTGGATTTGCGAAAATCTATAAAAAGTGCTGAAAACAAATAAAAACCGCTTGAATTACACATTCAAACGGTA
>CAJUDU010000010.1 GCA_910584935.1 uncultured Butyricicoccus sp.
TGCCGGGCGGATTCGGGACTTTCACCCGTTAGAACGTGCGCTCGCCGGGCGCACGCAAAACCAGCCATTCCATTTTGAACAAATGAAACGGCTGCATTTGCAGGAAATCTTAATTTTATTCCAGCGGATGCAGTATCAACAGTCAGCGCTTGGACAAGCCCATGTTTCCTGGAAGAAAAGCCTGGTTGAAACCGTGCTCACACAAATTGAAGCGGATTTATCCAAAGGCGTTGATTTTGAAGCAATTTCCCGTCAGCAGGGCATTACATTAAGTTATTTCCGTGAAATCTTCAAAGAAATCACAGGGCTTACCCCTGTCCATTATCTAAACCAGGCGCGGATAATGCGTGCTTTGGAACTCCTTCAAACTGGGGATTTATCCATTGCGGAAACCGGACAGGCTGTCGGCATTGATGACGCAAATTATTTTTCCCGCTTATTCAAAAAAGTGACTGGTTATCCACCGCGCTATTTCAAAGGCATTGCAGATTCGGCGGATAAACACAGTCTTTTGCCCTGAATGATGAATTAGGGCTTCCTTTTTCCGCACCTTTTTGCTATAATAAATCCAGTGCCGCATTTTTATGCGCATAAACTGAATATATCCATTACATATGGGGGGATTAACGTGAATTTTTTCTCTGACCTGCTCAGCGCGCTGCCTGGCGCTGTTGCACAGGGGCTTATTTGGGGCTTAGCGGCCATTGGCGTATATATCACCTATAAAGTGCTTAATTTCGCTGATTTGACCGTGGACGGCTCTATGTGTACCGGCGGCGCCATCTGTGTGATGCTGATGGCAAATGATGTGAATGTATGGCTTGCGTTGCTTTGTGCATTTATTGCCGGTATGCTGGCGGGAGCTATCACTGGGCTGCTGCATACGGTTATGGGCATCCCGGATATCCTGTCTGGCATTTTGACCCAGCTCGCTTTGTTTTCTGTCAACCTGCGCATTATGGGGGACAAAGCCAATGTCGCCATCAACCCAAACCGGTATAAACTGCTGGTTTCCCTGCGCCATGTCAAGGAAACATCCATCAATAACCCAATCTTTATTGTTATCCTGTTTACAATTGTCATTATTGCTTTGCTGTATTGGTTTTTCGGGACAGAACTTGGGTGCAGCATCCGTGCAACTGGCTGCAACCCGAATATGAGCCGCGCACAGGGCATTAATGTAAACCGGAATAAAGTATTGGGGCTGATGCTGTCTAACGGCACTGTGGCGCTGGCAAGCGGACTGTATGCCCAATATCAAGGGTTTGCGGACGTCAATGCGGGGCGCGGCGCAATCGTTATCGGTTTAGCCGCGGTTATTATTGGCGATGTTGTATTCTCACGCATTTTCCGCAATTTCGCGCTAAAGCTGTTATCAGTTTCTTTTGGCGCAATCATTTATTATCTGGTCATTCAAATTGTCTTGACCCTTGGGTTAAAGAGCAATGACTTAAAACTGTTATCAGCGGCAGTGGTTGCCATTTTCCTTGCGGTTCCATATTGGAAAGGGAAATATTTCCGCGGTGCAGCCAAAGCTTCCATCAAAAAGGAGGAAAGCCACAATGCTTGAACTCAAAGGGCTTTATAAAACCTTCAACCCCGGTACCATCAACGAAAAGCGCGCAATTGACGGTTTAGAATTAAACCTGCACCCTGGTGACTTTGTTACAGTTATCGGCGGCAATGGCGCGGGTAAATCCACTATGCTGAACCTAATCGCAGGAGTTTTCCCGCCAGACACCGGACTAATCCGACTCAATGGGTTTAACTTGACCCATTTGCCGGAACATAAACGCGCACGATTTTTAGGGCGTGTATTCCAAGACCCCATGATGGGTACGGCAGCGAATATGGGTATTGAAGAAAACCTTGCGCTTGCGTTGCGGCGCGGCAAAATGCGCGGCTTGCGCCATGGCATTACCAATACGGAACGCAAGCTTTACCGTGAAAAGCTCGCTATGCTGGATTTAGGGCTGGAAGACCGGCTGACCAGCAAAGTCGGTTTGCTTTCCGGCGGGCAGCGCCAAGCGCTGACCCTACTGATGGCAACGCTAAAAAAACCCGATTTACTGCTGCTGGACGAACATACCGCAGCACTCGACCCAAAAACGGCGGAAAAAGTGCTTACCTTGACCGAAGATATTGTTGCCCGCGACAACCTGACCACGTTGATGGTGACACATAATATGAAACACGCGATCCGATATGGCAATCGATTAATCATGATGGATGCCGGTCATGTTGTGGTGGATATTTCCGGTGAGGAAAAGAAAAACCTGAAAGTACGGGATTTGCTGGATAAATTCAACATTGAAAATGACCGTATGCTGTTAAGCGACAAATAAAAAAAGAGAAGGGCAATTTGCCCTTCTTTTTCTTTTCGGTGTCGTACTTTTAAAGCCGGATTTGCCCTGTAAGCAGTTTAAAGCTGCCTTTGCCGCTATGCTTGACAAAACCAAGCCCTATCGCTTACAATAAACAGCAAAGGAGGGCTGATTTTTATGAATGCTAACCTGGCATACCAAGACCCTGTTTGGGAAGAATGTATTAATGGCACAATCGTTGCCATGTCCCCACGCCCGCCAATCTCCCATAGCTATATTGCCGGAAATATTTATTGGATATTCCGAAGCTATCTGAACAGAAAAAAATGTACGCCATTTGCTGATGGCGTTGACCTTTATTTAACCGAAAAAGACCATTTCATCCCAGATGTTATGGTTGTTTGTGATCCGGATAAAATCACAAGCGATGGCATTTATGGCGCGCCGGATTTTGTCGTTGAAGTCCTTTCGCCCAGCACTGCCAAAAATGACCGTGGTTATAAAAAAGACGCTTATGCTGTGGCAGGCGTCAAAGAATATTGGATTGTCAGCCCATCAGATAAATCTGTTGAGCAATATTTGCTGCAAGACGGGCAATTTATCCTGCATGAGGTTTATTCCATCCGCCCAGATTATGAACTTGCTAAAATGACAGAACAGGAACGTGCTGCATTGATAATGGCATTCCATTGCAGTTTATATGATGACCTGCTGATTTCACTCGAAGATATTTTCTGGCGCGTAAAATAAACGCTTCTATTCCATATGATAAATATTTAGGGATTCTGCTGGATGTTTATTTGACATCCAGCAGAATCCCTTTTCTTTTTAATGGCACACCTTACAAGCAATATACCCTTGCGCACGGGCATCCTCTGCACTTGAAAACCAGATTTCATTTTCCGGTTTAATCTTCTTTGCCCACCGGCAGCCTGGATCATGATATTTATCCGATTCTACACTGCCGACAAGTCCTGCCCCTGATTTTGTGTAATCCTGCTGCTGTGCAGCGGCTTGCGCTGCCGCAAGACGTTCCTGTTCCGCCTTTTCCGCAGCGGCTTTTTCAGCTGCAAGACGCTCCTGTTCCGCCCGTTCTGCGGCGGCTTTTTCAGCTGCAAGACGTTCCTGTTCCGCCTTTTCCGCGGCGGCTTTTTCTGCCGCGAGACGTTCCTGTTCCGCCTTTTCTGCGGCGGCTTTTTCTGCCGCGAGACGTTCCTGTTCCGCCTTCTCTGCGGCGGCTTTTTCTGCCGCGAGACGTTCCTGTTCCGCCTTCTCTGCCGCTTCCATCTCCTTTGTGCTTATTGTTATTGGTAACTCTGGACTATTGCTTTCCCCTATCCCACAAATAAGTACGGTATCCCCTGCTTTTAATGGTGTAATTTCACATACAATTTGCCCATCTCCTGCTGATATAACCTTTGCAGAAGCTATGCTGGCGTCCGCAACTTTGCAATTAATATTTTCTATTGATGTATTGGTTGGCGTATAATCAAAAGCAACAGTTTGGGTATGCGGCATTTCAATGGGTGCAATAACACCTTGCTGAATGCTGATATTTATTTCAGGCGGCGGCGCTAAAGCGATACCTGCTGCAAATAATATAATCAGCAAAATCCCTTTTGGTTTACCGCTCATTTTATGTGCTTTCCAAAATTTTTGAAGCTGTTTCACAGGCAATGCAATACCGGCAAATACCAGCAACAGCACGCTTGCCAGTGAAGGGAATTCTGCAATGGCGCCACAAAGTGAAACCACAGTCAGTATCCACCATAAAACCGTGCTGAGTTTCCCCTTCGGTCTGCGGCTATCATCAATCGTAAACGAATTCCTATCTTGATTTTCCATATTTCCCTCCTATGAATTTACAGATTTATTGTATCCTGTACCATCATATTGATAGAAGCCATGTTTCACCGCTTTTTCATTCCGCGTTAAGCTGCTGGAACACACGCCGGTAACGGCTTGGCGACATCCCAACATATTTCCGGAATACTGTGCTGAAATTTGCTGGGTTTTCATATCCAAGCTGTTCCGAAATTGTCGCAATGCTGATATTGGTATCCATCAGCAGCGTTTGTGCTTCACCAATACGCCGCTTGAGCACATACTGCATAGGTGGAATTCCATATTCATCTTTAAACACGTGTGCCAGATAATATTCACTGATATGCAGTGCTGTGCTGACTGTGCCCAGTGACAGCCGTTCTGCATAATGTAAATCTAAATACCGCTGAATCCGATGCGCCATCAACCCAGCTGTGGAGTCCTGCTTTTTGGTTGGATGCTCCGCACTGCTTTGCAGGCGCGCATAAATCAGCAATAATATTCCAAGCGCGATATGAGCACATGCAAGTGTTTGCTGCCCACTGAGCGCATGGATTAGTTTCATCATTTGAGAAACCACTTCTGCCTGTTCCCCCAATGGCAATACAGGCCAATCCTCAGGCGCCGCCATGCATCCTTCTGGCAGCCCTTGCAGCTTCACCCCGGTAAACGAAAGGCAATAAGAGTGCATCTGCCGTTTGCGGGCAATGTCTTCCCCGTGCAACGTGCCTGCGTTGCAAATCACCATATCCCCAGCTGCAATCTCATAAACGTGCCCATCTATGATGTGCTCCCCCTGACCGCTGGAAATAAATAATAACTCCAGTTCATTTTCATGGGTATGCACTAGCCGGGTATGCTGGCTGCTGTTGGGTTTATCAATCATATGACTGCCAGCAAACTGCGGCATTCTTTCAAAGCGCGGCGGCAACATGATATTTTGCATAAGCCTTCTCTCCTTTCCGGGATGACAATTTTTCAAAACATATTTCTAGATTCTACCTGTTTCACAGCGTCTGCGCATAAAATTTTCGCAATAATACATTCACGCTGTAAAGTATGGTTATGTTATAATTTAAATAGTAATCGGACTGTTTCCAATCATTTTTGTGACAGTCCCCCCAATACTGAGGAGGAGATTTTTTATGAGCATCGACAAGGCGCAATGTGGGAACTGGATGCTGACAGGCCCGCAAAAAGAGCAAATTTCCATCAATGCACATGACCGCGAAATTCTACGAAACCATGCAAAACGCTTGCGGGAACTGGCGGAACTGCCAATCCAGCAGGAAAAGGTACGCCTATGGACGGCGCACAATGATTTGCAGGATACCCGCCCCTTGATTTTCATCGACCCGGAAAACGGCTGGAATGAAATCATCCCCTGGGATACCCTGGAGTGTGAAGGCGAGCTTGCAAAGGATTGGGAAATGTGGCTGCGGAAAGAAGTCATTTGGGGCGAAAAGATGAAGGATGACCGTGTGCAGGAAGCGAAATTCTATCTGCCCTATACCGCAGTGGATACCGAATGGGGCGTTGATACCACCCCGGAAGGCATGGAAGGTGTAGAAAGCGGTGGTGCATATACATTCCACCCGCCGATTGAGGACATGGAAACCGACCTTGACCTTGTCAAATGCCCGGAAATCCATGTGGACGAAGAAGCCACCCGCATGGCGTATGACCTGGCATGTGAAATCTTTGATGGCATTTTAACCGTGGAAATCCGCCATAAATGGTGGCATTCCATGCATCTGACCTGGGATTATTCCAACCTGCGCGGCTTGGAAAATATGCTGTATGACTTCTACGATTACCCGGATGAGGTACACCAGCTCATGCGCAAAATGACCGATGGTTATAAGGCAAAAGCCCGTTACCTGCAGGAACATGGCTATCTATGCTATAACAGCAACAGCTCTTATGTTGGCTCCGGTGGCTATGGCTTTTCCACCCAACTGCCTGCTTGCGGCCCACAAGGGCAATCCACTGGTGCTGCGATGAAAGATATGTGGCTGTTCTTAGAATCCCAAGAAACCGGTGAAGTTTCCCCGCAAATGTTTGCCGAATTTGTGCTGCCTTACCAGATTGAGCTGGCAGAGGATTTTGGGATGCTAAGCTATGGCTGCTGCGAACCCATCAATCCCCGTTGGGATTATGTCAAAAAAATCCCGCACCTGCGCCGGGTTTCGGTTTCCGCATGGGCAAACGTGGAAACCATGAGCGAACAGCTTGGCAGCGATTATGTCTATTCTCATAAACCCAGCCCAAGTTACCTGGCTGTGCCGCAAATGGATGAAGATTATATCCGCACCTATATCCGTGATTTCCTCAAGAAAACCCGCAGGAACCATGTGGAAATCATGATGAAGGACAACCATACGTTGGGCAAAAACCCGGAAAACGCTTACCGTTGGGTACAGATTGTCCGCGAAGAAATTGAAAACATGGACTAAGTGTAAAAAATATGCCGCCCGGCTTGCCGGGCGGCATATAAAACGCCTGTATTAAGCGCGTTTTGCGTTTTTGCGCATATCAAGAATAACCGAACCTACAATGATAAGACCCTTAACAATGTTTGTCATGTTATCGTCGACTTTCAGCATAACCAGGCCGTTATTGATAACGCCCAGAATCAGGATACCAGCAAGTACGCCAGATACGCGGCAGATACCGCCTGTATGGGAAGTACCGCCAACGGTTGCCGCTGCGATAGCATCCAATTCGTAGTTCAAACCGGAGTTTGCGGAGTCCGCGGAACCCGAACGGCCTGCCAGCAACATACCAGCAATCGCCGCACACAGCGAGCACCAAACATAAACCTTAATCAGGTTGACTTCGACATTGATACCAGCAACACGTGCTGCCTGATCGTTGCCGCCGATGGCGTAAACGTTTTTGCCAAAGCGTGTCTGCGTCAGCAAGAATGCCGATATGATGTACATGATGATAAATACCAGGATAATCACCGGGAACCCGCCAAGACGGCCAGAGCCAAAGAAACGGAAGCCTTCAGACAGGTTGGAAATCGGACGGTTGGTGAAAATCTTGGCGCCTGCGCGGCAGATGAGCTGTGCCCCCAAGGTTGCGATAAACGGTGGGATTTTGGTGTAGGCAATGATTGCGCCATAAATTGCGCCAATTGCCGCACCGATAAGCAAACCAACAAGGATAACCAGGATAACCGGCTTTTCGCCCATGCCTGGGAAACGTGCGTTTGCATAGTCTGCAGGCTGCACCAAGGAAGCGGTGATACAAGCAACCAGCGCCGCTGATGCGCCAATGGTCAGGTCAATGCCCTTGGACAGGATGGCGAACATAACGCCAAATGCCATAATGCCTTTTACTGCTTCACCAGTCAGCAGAGTGGTCAGGTTGCTGACCGAGAAGAAGTTCGGCTGTGCGCCACTCATGATGATAACCAGTGCAATCAGCACCAGCCAGATGGAGTTTTGGGAGATAAATTTCTTTTTATCAAACGTTTTCTGCATTGCGATGTTACCCCTCTCTCTGTTATGCGTTTGCGGGCTGGTACGCTTCCTCGGTGGTCGCGTACTTGAGGATCAATTCGGAGGAAAAATCCTTGCGTTCGACAAGCCCGGTCATTGTCCCTTCATGCATGACAACAATGCGGTCAGACATACCCATAACCTCGGGCAGCTCGGAGGAAATCATAATGATTGCCTTGCCTTCGCCAGCCAGCTTGGTGATGAGGGAATGGATTTCTGCCTTTGCGCCAACGTCGATGCCACGGGTTGGCTCGTCAACAATTAGGATATCCGGGTTGGTCAGCAGCCAGCGCCCTACAAGCACCTTTTGCTGGTTGCCGCCTGAAAGGTTTTGAATTGGTGTTTCCTGGGACGGCGTTTTGGTGTTCAGCTTTTGGATATACTCTTCGGTATCCGTGCGCATCTGCTTGTGATTCAGCGGGAAACCGTAGGCTTTCAGGTTGGCAAGCACCGTGTTTTCGCGGATGCTCAGCAGCCCGACAATCCCATTGCCGCGCCGGTCTTCGGTCAGCAGCCCAATTTTGTTGGCAATCGCGTCCTCTGGCGATTTGATGTGCAGTTCCTTGCCATCCTTATAGATTTTGCCGCCAGTGATATGCCGCATGCCGAAAATCGCTTCCGCGGTTTCGGTACGGCCTGCGCCGACCAGCCCTGCCATGCCAAGGATTTCGCCGCGGTGCAGTTCAAACGATACGCTCTTCACCGCACGCCCAGCAGAAAGGTTTTCTACCTTCAGGATGGTTTCCCCAATCGGGCAATCCACCTTCGGGAACATCTGTGTGACTTCACGCCCAACCATCAAGGTAATGACCTTGTCAACATTGAGGTTTTCAGCGCGGTCGGTGGCGATATATTCACCGTCACGATAAATGGTGATATCATCCGAAATGCGGAAAATTTCGTCCATTTTATGCGAAATATAGATAATCGCTACATTTTTCGCTTTCAAGTCTGCAATAATTTTGAAAAGCTGTTCTACTTCCGCGTCAGTCAGTGAGGACGTCGGTTCGTCCATAATAACAATCTGTGAATCATAGGAAACAGCCTTTGCGATTTCGACCATCTGCATCTTTGCAACAGTCAAATCGCCCATTTTTGCATCAGGATCCAAATCCAGCCCGAGCTTGTTGAACAGCTCAATGCAGTCCTGCCGCATTTTCTTATGGTCTACAATAAGACCTTTGCGCGGTTCACGCCCCAACCATACGTTATCGCATACACTGCGTTCTGGCACAGGGGAAAGTTCCTGGTGGATCATGGAGATACCGGAGTTCATTGCCTCCAGCGTGGTTTTATACCGGATTTCCTGCCCTCTGAACAGGATTTTGCCGGATGTGGGGGGATGGATGCCGATTAGGCATTTCATCAGCGTGGACTTGCCCGCGCCGTTTTCGCCCATCAGGGTATGCACCGTCCCAGGGCGTACCTTGAGCTGGACGCCCTTCAGGGCGCGGACGCCCGGAAACTCTTTGACAATATCGAGCATTTCCAGGATATATTCGCTCATATTATGCTCCCTTCTGTCTTCTCAGTGAAAAAGCCGTATGTACAGAGGAAGGGGCACTGTTCATGCCCCTTCCCTGCGGGTCAAAACTTATTTATTTGCGTATTCGTCTACGTTTTCTGGATATACGGGTTCAAATGGTACCCAAACAATGTATGGGTTTTCGGTGTCGATTTCGTAATCAGTGCCTTCGTTCAGCGCCTTACCGTTGCACATATTGGCAGCTGCCATGACAGCACCAAAGCCCTGACCTACCGGGTCCTGGAATACGGTCATTGCCAGTTCGCCGTTCTTCACTGCTTCAAGGCCGTCAACTGTTGCGTCAATGCCGACAACCGGTACAGTTTTCGGGTCAACATTCTTTGCTTTCAGCGCTTCTACAGCACCCAGTGCCATAGCGTCGTTGTTTGCAATAATGCAGTCAAAATCGGTGGTGCCAATCAGCGGGGAGATCATATCCATTGCAGTTGCGCGGTCGTAGTCCGCAACCAGCGGCGCCGCTGCTTCTACAGGATTGAGACCGCCTTCCTTCATCTGTTCAATAACAGATGCGGAACGCTGTTCGGTATGTACCAGACCCAAGGTGCCCTGGAGCATGATATACTTGACATCGGTCTTGTTCTGTTCTTTGAAGTGTTTTGCCAGCCATTCGCCCTGATAGCCGCCGGACTTGGTTTCGTCAGAAACAACAGCCGCAGCGTTTTCATTCAGTACAGAGGTATCAGCTGGTACACGGTTTACAAAAACAACCTTCATATCGCCTGCAGCTTCGATGCACTGCTGTGCAGTTTCCGCGTCAACCAAGTTGATGATAACAGCCTTATCGCCCGCGTTGCGTGCAGATTCAATGAACTGGAGCAGCTTGCCTGTGTCGTTCTGTGCGTCCTGGGTTGCCAGGGTAACGCCAGCCTTGCTAGCCGCGTCTTTGCAGCCGCTTTCCAGAGAACTCAGGAACTCATCACGCAGGGACATGATGAGTGTCATGTTCATGCTGCCGTCGCCGCCGCTCGCGCCGCTGCCGGAAGCACCAGAGCCGCTCGCTGCGCCGCCGCCATTGTTACCGCCACCGCAGCCAGTGAGCAGCGTTGCCGCCATTGCCATTGCTGTGAAGCACGCAAAAATTCTTTTCTTCATAACTTTCTACCTCTTTCTTCGTTTCGGGTAACAGAATTACCCAAAATCCCGCAACGAATGCGGGGCATTCATAGGCTTAGACGGAAGAAGAAACCTCCTCCCATCCCCCAGGTGGCGCACACCCAGGTAAAACTTTAAGGGTATGCCGGTATCCCTGGGGGCGCACGCAACAGCGGACGCCAGTTTGAAGAAGAAGAAAAAGAAAGCACAGCAAGTATTTGCAGTGTATTCCCTTTTTGTTTTGGGATTCCCCGGCACACCAATAAAATAGCATAAAAAAACGCAAGATGCAAATAATGCGCAGGTGAGGTATCCGGTTTTTGTGCAATATGTCTAGTGCAATTTAACAAAACACTTGCCAAATTTTTAGGAATATTGTACAACAGAATCCACAAAAAAGGGAACTTTCCGCAATATACTTTTGTGAAATTGCTGTTTTGGTATCAAAACAGTTAAATCTTGCGTCCAAACTTACAGCAAGAATACGAAAGTGGAAACCAGTCGGATTTCGCAGGAAAACGGTAATTTTCCGCAGGAATTGGAAGGGCTTGCAAAGGGGCTGGCATCCAGCCCCCTGCCGCCCATTTCAAGGAGGCAACTGAAAGCTGCCGAGGTGGATAAGATTAGCGGTTCTGATATTCAGCTACGTTGTCTGGATATACAGGCTCGAATGGAATCCATACCAAGCGGCCAGTTTCGTCGACTTCGTATTCGGTGCCAGCATTAATTGGCTGACCTTTGCACATATTGACTGCTGCCATAACAGCGCCGCGACCTTGGCCAGTCGGGTTCTGGAATACGCTCATTGCCATGGTGCCGTTTGCAACAGCTTCTACACCGTCAACAGTTGCGTCAATGCCAGTAACAGGCTTGGTTTTCGGGTCAATGTTCTTGGACTTCATCGCTTCGATAACGCCCAGTGCCATTGCGTCGTTGTTGCAGATAACGCAGTCATAATCAACGGTATCAATCAGCGGGGAAATCATATCCTGCGCGGTTGCGCGGTCATAGTCTGCAACCAGGTCGGCAGTTGCCGGGATCGGGTTAATGCCGTTGTCCTTGAGCGCTTTGATTGCGCCTTCGGTACGCTTGGTGGTGTAAACCTGGCCGAGGGTGCCGCAGACCATGATATATTTTACATCTGTCTTGTTCTGTTCCTTAAAGAGCTTTGCGAGGTATTCGCCCTGGTAGTAACCAGAGGTATCTTCGTCAGACCATACGCCGCATACATTCTCATCAAATTGGGAATATACGCTTTCGTCCAGTGAGCGGTTTACGAATACAACCTTCATATCGCCAGCTGCATCAATGCACTGCTGAGCGGTTTCCGGGTCAACAATGTTGATGATGACAGCATCTTCACCATTGTTGCGTGCAGTTTCAATGAACTGGAGCAGCTTGCCGGTATCAAACTGAGCGTCCTGAGTGGTCATCTTAACGCCAGCTTCTGCCGCAGCGTCTTTACAGCCTTGTTCCAATGTGCTCATAAATTCATCGCGGGACGCGATAATCATGGTCATGGTCAAATCGCTGTTGCCGCCGGAAGCCGCGCCGGAACCAGAAGCCGCACCGCTGCCGGAAGCTGCGCCGCCGCCATTGCCGCCGTCACCGCCACAGCCGGTGAGCAAAGTTGCTGCCATTGCCATTGCTGTGAAGCAAGCAAAAATCCGTTTTTTCATAACATCTCTACCTCTTTCTTCAGGTTTTTATATTTCTCATGCGTTGCCGCAGGAGATACAAGCCAGCAGGGTACGCTACCCTGGAAAAGGTATGCCGTCATGCCTTCCGGAGCCAGCCCCGGCAGTTTGCTGCCGGGAGGGCTGGCCGCCTGAAGAAAAAGCGAAAGCACAGTGCGCCTGTGCCATATGCCCGGCATAGTGATAAAATATCACAAATAATCGCAAGATGCAAATATTGCGTCAATCATGCGACGGTTGTTTTGTGCATTCTGCCATATGCAAATTTAATACAATTGGCGCCGAAAATTATACATAATTCATAAAAAACTATGTGTTGTCATACTTTTATAAAAACTTAATTTCGAAAAACTGCTGTGTTTCTTTCGTTTTGGTTAAAATCCCAAAGGAGTTGATAAAGCAAGAATAGAAAATCATGATAATTTTCCGAAAATTCAGGTCAAATTTTCTAATCGCTTTTTTTCGCAATCAATGGTATAATAGTTTCGCAAACTTCAACAAGCCGGAAAGGAGTTGATACCGGTTGCGCGCCAACAATGCTGAACCCGGCGTTATGGTGGGTTCTGAATACTATGTGCATGAAATTTCACAAACCGCGCTCATGCTGCATTATTATATTGCCGCTGCCGGGCATTACCACTGTGAAACAGGCTACCGTATCCGCGGGCAATATGTGGACAGCATTATTGTCATGTATGTGGAGCAGGGTGAAATGGAAGTGGAATACCAAGGGAAGCATTATATTGCGCCGTCAGGCAGTGTCATCCTGCTCGACCGCAATGAGCCGCACCACTACTTTGTCAGCCAATATGCAGAGTTTTATTGGATTAACATCGGCGGGTGCAACTGCCCACAGCTTTGCAGTTATTTGAACCGTCATTTCGGCGCTGTCCATAAGGGCGACTACTGCCAGCCGATTGGAATTATTATCCGTTCCATCCTCAGCAAGTTTAAATGCAACCAAGTGCCAGTGGAAGCCGAGCTTTCTTGGAAAATCCATGAGATTTTGTGTCGCCTGATCCCTGTCCCACAGGCTGTGCAAACGTCTAACCCAGCCCATTCCGCAGCACAGGATGCCGCAGATTATATCCGCGATCATTTGTCCTGCTGCAAACTGGATCTGAATACCATTGCAAACCATGTCGGGCTAAGCACGACCCATCTCATCCGCCTGTTCCAAAAGGAATTTGGCTGCACGCCCCATGCTTATGTTATCCGTTTACGCATGGAGCATACAAAATATTTATTAAAAACCACGGCAATGCCAGTCAAACAGATTGCCCGGGAAAGCGGTTACAGCAATGTATCCAGCTTTGTCAGCGCTTTTACCGAAAAAGTCGGTATATCGCCCCAGCAATACCGCAAGCTGCCGCTGGAATAAAAAAACAATCGTTACAGACCCCATACGTCAGGAGGTTTTATCAAAATGGCAAAACAGGAAACCTGCCGCGTTGCCGCACATGAAAAATATGGCGAAGGGTTATATGCCCTCACCCTTTGTGCGCCAGCGATTGCCGCGCTTGCCCAGCCGGGGCAGTTTGTGCATATCGCCTGCGGCGAAGGGCATTTATTGCGCCGCCCAATTTCAATTTGTGATATCAGCGGGGATATGCTCCGGGTTGTATTTCAGGTGAAAGGCGAAGGCACCGCATGGCTATCCCGCCGCACGCCTGGGCACCGGCTGGATGTGCTTGGCCCACTTGGGCATGGCTTTGCGCTTAGCAAGCTTGGCGCACGCCCTGTGATGGTTGGCGGCGGCATTGGCGTGCCGCCTATGCTGTACGCCATGAAAGCGGCGAAAGCCGCTGGTGCGCAGCCTGCTGCCATCCTTGGGTTTCGGTCAAAACCCGCTGTGATTTTGGAAGATGCTTTTCAGGAAATTGGCACGGTGCATATCTGCACCGATGATGGGTCTTATGGCACCCACGCTTTAGCGCCCCAAATCCTGGCACGCGAAGCGGGCAGCTTCACAGGTATTTGTGCCTGCGGCCCCAAACCAATGCTCCGTGCCATTGCCGAAGCCGCGGCAGCGGCTGGACTGCCCTGCCAAGTTTCTATGGAAGAACGTATGGGCTGCGGCATTGGGGCTTGTCTGGTTTGCGCCTGTGAACTGAAACTCCAGGATGGACAAGGCACACGATATGGGCACGTCTGCAAAGATGGCCCGGTATTTGACGCGCAGGAGGTGGTTTGGTAATGGATTTACGCGTGAATATTTGTGGAGTGGAACTGAAAAATCCGATTACAACCGCTTCCGGCACCTTTGGTTTTGGACATGAATATGGGGAATTTTTTGATTTATCACTGCTTGGTGGCATTGGCGTCAAAGGGCTGACGCCTGCTGAACGCACAGGCAATCCTGCCCCGCGCATTGCGGAAACGCCTATGGGTATTTTGAACTGTGTCGGGCTGCAAAACCCCGGCATTGACCGGTTTATTGCGGAGCAGATTCCATTTTTGCGGCAATATGATACTAAAATTATTGCCAATATTTCAGGCAACACGGTGGAGGAATATTGCGGCATGGCTGAAAAAATCTCGGATGCCGATGTTGACCTGATTGAAATGAATATTTCCTGCCCAAATGTTAAATGCGGCGGCATGGCATTCGGCACAAAGCCGGAAATGGTGGAAGAAGTGGTTTCTGCTGCCAAGAAATATACCAAAAAACCGCTGATTGTGAAACTTTCCCCTAATGTTTCAGATATCGCAGAAATTGCCCGCGCAGCTGTCCACGCCGGCGCGGACGCGCTGTCACTAATCAATACTTTGCTTGGTATGCGCATTGATACCAATACCCGCAAGCCGGTTTTATCCAACATTATGGGCGGGCTGTCCGGCCCCGCTGTGCTGCCGGTTGCGGTGCGTATGGTCTATCAAGTGCGGCAGGCGATCAGTGTGCCGATTATCGGCATGGGTGGCATCCGCAGCGGCAAAGATGTAGTAGAAATGATGCTTGCCGGGGCAAACGCGGTAGCAATCGGTACCGCGATGTTTGCCGACCCGCTTGCGCCAGTCCATGCGCTGCATGAACTGGAAGATTATATGCAGGCGCATCAAATTGTACACGTTTCTGAACTGACAGGGGCTGTTATCTTATGACAACGATTTATTTAACCCGCCATGCCGAAGCCGAAGGCAATGTTTACCGCCGTTGCCATGGCATTTATGATTCCATGCTGACACCCAAGGCCTGGGAACAACTTCCCTATATTGCAAAACGTTTTGATGATGTGCCGCTTAGCGCAGTTTATGCGTCCGCGCTTTACCGCGCACGCCATACCGCAAAGGCAATTGCTGACCGCAAAGGGATGAAAGTGATTATCCACCCTGAACTGCATGAAATTGATATGGGCGACTGGGAGGATTTAACCTGGGCAGTGCTGCCCCGTCGCTATCCGAAAGAATTTGCCATTTGGAACGCCCGCCCCTGGGAATGCCAAGTGCCTGGTGGAGAAACCGTTATGCAGGCTGGTGACCGTGTCCTTGCAGAACTATACCGCATTGCCGCACAACACGACGGACAGGAAATCGCTGTGGTATCTCATGGTTCAGCCATCCGCAGCATTCTTTGCCGGGTACTGCGCCTGCCGCCCGAAAAAATCGGGGAAATCGGTTGGGGGGATAATACTTGCGTGGCAAAATTGATTTTTCAGGACGGGAATGTCCATGCGGAATATTGGAATGACGCATCCCATTTGCCGCAGGAGCTTTCCACTTTTGCGTCAATCGGCTGGAAAGACGCAAAAAGCATCCCCAGCACCATACAGATATGGTTCCGCCCTTATAATCCCGAAAATGAAAGTGACCGCAGGTTATTCCTGCAATTTGTGCATGAACAATATAAAAGCGCCTATGGCTCTGACAACAAATTAGATGAAGTACAAAAGTTAGCGCTGGCAGCTGATGCACAAGCGGTATCGCCGCGTGCGGTCAGTTTTGGAATGCTGGAAGATACCCCAGTTGCGCTGGTCTTCCTGAACGCAGCTGACCAAAGCGAACCAGGTACCGGTTTTGTCGGCGCTTACTGTATTGACGCAAAATACCGCGGCAGCGGGCTTTCCAAACAAATCATTGGGCAATCATTATCGGTATACCGCGAACTTGGACGGGAATGGCTGTGCGCCGCCGTAGCGGAGCACAATGAACGCGCCAAAGGGTTTTATCACAAATTCCATTTCGAGCAGCGCGGGGAACGTATCAACGAATGTGGGCGGCATTTTTTAATGTACCGCCGGATTAAAGTTGATTCATTGCAGGAAGAACAGGATTTATTCGATTTAAACCAAATAGCGCTGTAACATATCAAAAAAATAACGCCCCATGCCGGTTTATTCTCTGGCATGGGGCGTTATGTGTTTTTCTTATTTGTTTATGAATTTGACAATGCGCAAAGCTCACTTAACATTTTGGGCAGCTCTGCATCCATGGTTTCATTGCTGAACTGGCAAGTGCCTACTCTCTTATGCCCACCGCCATTGTATTTGAGCATCAGACTGCCAACATCCACCGTAGCGGTACGGTTCATAATGCTGTATCCCACTGCCGCGGAACAGCCCTGACCGCCGCGCCCGCTGACAATCCAAGCAGAAATATTCTGTTCTGGGTACATACTGTAAATCATAAAACGGTTGCCGGTATAAATCGGGTCGACCCCGCGCAAATCCGTAATGATGACATTGCCCTCGGTGCGGGTATGTTTCGCAACCATTTCCTTGAATTTCTCGGTCTGTTCGTTGTAAATTTCAATACGTTCCTGCACATCAGGCAATGCCAAAATTTCCGCTGTGGTCATTACCCGGCAGGCTTCCAGCAGCTTTTCCATGAGCTGATAGTTGGAAATGGAGAATTGCCGCCATCTGCCCAAACCTGTGCGCGGGTCCATCAAAAAGCCGATTAAAATCCAGCCAGTTGGATGCATCACTTCATCAATGGTCAAGTTAGCGGAATCCACTTTATCTACCGCATCCATCATTTCCCCAAACTGTGGGAACCGTTCTGCTCCACCATAATATTCATAAATAATACGGGCACAGGATGGCGCTACACGGCTTTCGCCTTTGTATTTACCATCAAGCTGTAAGCGTTCATGTTCACTGGAATGATGGTCAAACCATAACCCGCAGCCTTCTACATAGGGCACATTGGCAAGGCAGTCATCCGCATTGACTTCTACCAACCCATCTTGCAAATCCTTCGGATGTGCAAATTTCCAATGGTCAATAATGCCTGCTTCTAAAAGCAATGCGCCACAAACCAAACCGTCAAAATCTGAACGTGTAACCAATCTCAAAATAATTTCCTCCTCCGGTTTTCAGATACCATGGGTGATAAGCCCATTATACCATTTCCGGTGGTATTTATCTATCACAAAATCGCTTATTTTTTAGCGGCTGCCGCAATAAATGCACGGAATAGTGGATGTGCCCGATTGGGACGGGATTTAAACTCTGGGTGGAACTGTACCCCTAAATAAAATGGATGGTCTTTCACTTCGACAGTTTCCACAAGCTCACCAGAAGGTGATGTGCCTGTGATGCACAACCCGGCTTGTTCCAACATATCACGATAATTGTTATTAAATTCATAACGGTGGCGATGCCGCTCGCTAACGACCGATTGCCCATAAGCATGAAACAAAACTGAACCCGGCACAATTTTACAAGGGTATGCACCAAGCCGCATAGTACCGCCTTTTTTGGAAATACTATGCTGGCTTTCCATCAAATCAATGACCGGATAGGCTGTATCCGGGTCAAATTCAGAGGAATTTGCATCATGCCAGCCCAGTACACTGCGCGCATATGCCATGACTGCAATTTGCATTCCCAGACAAATTCCGAAATATGGGATATTATGCACCCGCGCATATGTCGCCGCACAAATCATGCCCTCTGTACCGCGTTGCCCGAAACCGCCCGGCAGGATAATGCCATCCATACCGGACAGCAGCTTATCCGCTGTGGCATCGTTTATTTCTTCCGCATCAATCCATTCGATATCAACAAAACAGCCGGTTTCATATCCCCCATGGCGCAGCGCTTCCACCACAGAAAGATATGCGTCATGCAGCCGCACATATTTGCCAACCAACGCGATTTTTACCCGCGTATCCCGCGCATCAATGCGGGCAATCATATCCATCCATTCTGACATATCCGCATTTGGCGCGTCAATCGACAATTCCCGGCAAACAATTTCAGATAAATGGCATTCTTCCAGCATCAGCGGCGCACGGTAAAGCACAGGTACGGTGCGGTTTTCAATCACACAGTCCGGACGAACATTACAAAAAAGTGAAATCTTCGCTTTCACTTCCTCATCCAGCGGACGGTCTACCCGACAGACAATGATATCCGGCTGAATGCCCATGCCGCGCAGCTCCTTGACTGAATGCTGTGTCGGTTTGGATTTGGGTTCGTCAGAACCCGAAATATAGGGCACCAAAGTAACGTGTAAAAACAAACAATTGCGCCGCCCAACTTCGGCGGACACCTGCCGTATGGCTTCCAAAAATGGCTGGGATTCAATATCGCCAGTGGTACCGCCGATTTCTGTGATGACAATATCTGCGGCGGTTTTTTTGCCCACCGAATAAATAAATGATTTTATTTCCCCGGTGATATGTGGGATGACCTGCACGGTTTCCCCAAGATATTCTCCGGCGCGTTCTTTGTTCAGTACATTCCAATAAACCTTGCCGGTTGTTAAGTTGGAGAATTTATTCAAATCTTCGTCAATAAACCGTTCATAATGTCCTAAATCCAAATCCGTTTCCGCGCCATCCTCGGTGACGAACACTTCTCCATGCTGAAATGGACTCATCGTGCCAGGGTCAACATTGATATAAGGGTCTAATTTTTGCGCGGCAACTTTTAGTCCGCGACTTTTGAGCAAACGCCCCAACGATGCCGCTGTGATGCCTTTGCCCAAACCGGATACTACGCCGCCTGTTACAAAAATATATTTTGTCATAAAAATCACTCTTTCCCGGAAGCCCCGTTATTCTCATGCAGCTGTAACAACTCACGTGCCACATCTCGTTTGGACTGACGGGTATCCATTGCACGTTTTTCAATATAAGCGTGTGCTTCCGGCTCGGTCATGCCGCATTCTATCAGCACGCATTTTGCCCGGCTGACCAGCCGCAATTCTTCCAAACGCGCTTGCAGCCGCCGGTTTTCCGTTAACAGCGCGCCAATGCGTTGATGGGTGGCGCGTGCCAGTTGAATGCCTTGCGATAGCTGTGCCCGCCCTAATGGGCGGGATAATACCAATACGCCATCCTGCCCGACTTTTGCCGCGACTTCATCGGCAATTTCCGCTTTGGCAAGCAGGAGAACCCCTGCGCTGGTTGCCGAGGCGGTATGTATGCTGAGTTCCGCGCCAAATTCATCTGGTAATGGTGTATTGATAAACACCATGCTGAACTCTGCTTCTGCCATGCGGCGGCGTGCCTCTGCCCCATGCAGGGCAAAGCTGGGCTGGGCAGGCATCCCGCATTCCGAAAGCAAACGTGCCAACATCCTGCCGCTTTTTTCGGTTGCCGAAACAATCAGGATACGTTCCATAAAAGCCCCCTTTATGCCCCGATTACCAGCGTTCAAAATACAATTTATATGCAGCTGAATATGGGTCGCGATATTTCAGGTATTCTTCGCATTCATCTTCTTTCGCGGCAATGAAACGCTCAAAAATGCGTGCGGGAAGATTTTCCCGTACAAATTTACTGGATTTCGCCGCGTCAACCGCTTCACGCAGCGAATCTGGCAATGCCTGATAATCCGAACCATCCTCGGTAAACAAATTGAGGTTGCAGGCAGGCGGCAGCGGCGTTTTGTGCGCAACGCCCTCTAATCCCGCATAAATTAACAACGCAAATGCCAGATATGGGTTCAAACAGCCATCCGATGCACGATATTCCATGCGGCGGTGCTGCCCATAGGCAAGCGGGATACGGATAAGCGGTGAACGGTTTTGATGTGACCAAGTAATATACCGTGGCGCTTCAAATTCGCCAAGACGTTCATAAGAATTAGCAAGCGGGTTAAAAAACAATGCCATTTCACGGGTTCGCTGTAAAATGCCAGCAATAAAAGATTCCGCGGTTTGGGAATGCGCTTCCTGTGGGTCGCGGAAAATATTCTGCCCATCCCGGAATAAAGACAAATTGATATGCAAGCCGCTGCCCGGCTGACCTGGCAATGGCTTTGGCAGAAATGACGCATAAAGCCCATTGGTACCCGCCATTGTTTTGACCACCCATTTGAAGGTAATCATATTATCTGCCGCGTGTACGGCATCAGAATATTTAAAGTCAATTTCATTTTGCCCCGGCCCCTGCTCATGGTGAGAGGTTTCGGGCTGAATGCCCATTTCCTCCAGGGTTAAACAAATCTGCCGGCGCACATTTTCCGCACGGTCAAGCGGCGCAACATCAAAATAAGACGCATGGTCATGCGGGATACGGGTTGGCATCCCTTTTTCATCAACTTCAAACAGGTAAAACTCGCATTCTGTGCCGACCATGCAGTTTAACCCCTGTTTTTGCGCTGCAGCCGCTGCCTGCCGCAGCACATGGCGCCCATCCCCTTCAAACGGGGTGCCATCTGGATAACGGATATCACAGAAAAATCGTACCACCCGCCCGGTGGACGGGCGCCATGGCAAAACCGATAAGGTGGATGGATCCGGAAACAAAAGCAAATCCGACTGTTCCACATTCATAAAGCCTGCCAGTGCAGAAGCATCAAAACAAATGCCCTCGGCAAAAGCGCGGGTGAGTTCGCCAGGCATGATGGAAATGTTTTTTTGCTGCCCAAAGATATCACAAAACGCAAGTCGGATAAATTTTACATCATTGTCCTCAATAAACGCAAGGACATCTTGGATTGAAGTGCTCATAAGCAAACCTCCATTTCAAAATATTTCGCAGGATAAACGCTTTGGGAGGGGCAGATTTTCCCCTCCCGCTTGTTTTGTTGTTTACGATTCAAACGTATATAATTGTTTATACCCTGCTTCGGGGTTTGCTGTCAAGATATAAAACCTGCCGGAAAGGATTTCTTCCGCGTTGCCACCGAAAAACTGACAATAATCTTCCACTTGCGGGCGGATTTCTGCCATATCTTCGACACCCAGTTCACTAACCAGCACTTGACGCGGCAAGCCTTGCGGGGCTTCATCACACCGCATGACAATTTTGCCGCCATGCATCCCGGTGCCACAAAAGAAACTTGCCGGATATGCGCCATTTGCACCCTTGCCAAGCACAATAATCAGTCCGCCCGCAAGATATTCCCCAAGGAAAGACCCTGCCTGCCCGCCAACTACCAGGATTGGACTTTTTTCCATATAGGCCTTCATATGAATGCCCGCACGATAGCCGACATCACCTTCGATAAAAATGCGCCCGCCGCGCATCCCATAGCCGCAGGCATCACCGCAGCTGCCATGGATGATAATATCCCCATGATTCATCGTATCGCCGACGGCTTCCTGGCAGTTGCCAAACACTTCAATCACGGAACCATTGTTATATTGCCCCAGCCCATTGCCTGGCGTGCCATGTAAGATGAATTTCCTGCCCGATGTACCACAGCCAATATAACGCTGCCCATAAACTTCGTTGATGGTGATTTCTGTATCTGCACAGGCGCGAATCTGTTCGTTCAGCACCTGATAATATGTCGTTCCTGCTGTTATTACCATGTGCGTACACCTCCCAGCTTCTTTGCACGTTCCGTCTGTGAAAATGCCATTAACTGTGGTTTTTCCCGAATCAGTTCAAAATCAATGGATGAAAGCGGGGTGCGTTCTCGAATCAGCGAGGTATAAATACCAGCACGTTCCACATCACCCAGCAGGATAAATCCAACAAGATGGTCATCCCGTGTGACAAGCAGTTTATAGCTGTTTTCGGTTTCTTCAAGGTATTGCTCGCCGTCATAAGAACCCGCAGTAATCATATGCAGCCCCATAAACCCAGAAGCGTTCATTGGGATTGCTTTGTCAAATGTGCGGTCGCCGCCTGCCATATTCATGCCAGCCGTTTCACCCTGCATATACGCATTGGGCAGGATGGCTAAAATCCGGTTGGTATCACAGGAAATATCATGGGATACTGTGCAGTCCCCTGCCGCGTAAATATCCGGCACAGTGGTTTGCATATGGTTATCCAGCAGGATGCCCCGGTTTACCGTGCAGCCTGCCCCTTCGGCTAATCCAGTATTGGGGCGCACGCCAACCGCAATGACCAAAATATCAAATTCGACTTGCCCACCGCTTTGCAGCGTGGCACTGTTTGCGGAGGTAAACTTTGCAACTGAATCGCCCAGCCGGAAGCTAACCCCTTGCTTTTCAATATGCCGCTGGATAATACCGCCTGGTTTTTCCAGCATAACATTGGGCAGGATGCGCGGCGCCATATCAATGACCATAATGGATTTTGCACGACCAATAATACCTTCGGCGCATTTCAGCCCAATAAGCCCCGCACCGATAATCAGCACCCGTTTGGATTTGTCTTCCCCTAACATAGCATCCAAATGTTTTGCGTCGTCCAGCGTCATAAAGCTAGTTTTATCCTGTACCAATTCCAGCCCTTCCATAGGCGGTACAAAGGGGCGGGAACCTGTGCAAACGCATAATTTATCAAATGGGAGCTGTTCCCCATTGTCTAAAAGAACGGTTTTGCCCTCTATTTTTTCCGCAGTGCGCCCAAGCAGTGCGGTTACACCATTTTTTTCATAAAAATCCGCTGGGCGGTACGCAAGCATTTTTGCTTCGGTTGTTTTGCCAAGCAGCAGATAAGAAATCAGCGGACGCCCATATACCGGGTAATTTTCCGCAGAAACCAGCGTGATTGGGCTTTCCTTATCCACCACGCGGATGCCTTCAATTACGCCTGCTGCCGCTGTGCCGTTGCCAATGATTACATAATTCATGCCGGTTTCACCTCTCCTCATAAACAATTGCTTTATTCGGACAGCCCTGTACACACATCGGCTGGCCAAACTCATTTTTCTGACACAATTCGCATTTCTGCACCGCGCCCTGTTCGGAATGGCTAAGCGCACCATATGGACAGGACAAAATACAAGTACAACAGCCAACGCATTTTTCCGAATCAATATGTACCGCGCCGTCTACAATCTGCAATGCGCCGGAAATACAGCCCTTGACGCACAAGGGGTCTTCACAATGGCGGCAGGATACCGCAAAAGAAATATTGTTGCGTTCCTCAATTTTAATGCGCGGGGCAATTTTATGGTCTTTCAGCGCTTTGACCATCGAGGACTTGCCCGAATTAGCGAAAGCGCAATAATACTCACATAAATGGCAGCCAAGGCACCATTTTTCATCTACATATACACGTTTCATGGTTCTTGTCCTCCCCTTGTCATTCGCCAGCATGCTTAATGCCGAGGATATCCAGTTCTTTCTGGTTCAGCCCCAGCCCGCGCAGCATTAACCGGTTGCCGCGCAGCGCTTCAATGGAGTTAATCCCCATACCGCCCATCATTTCTTTCAGTTCATGATCCCAAGCGGTGACAAGATTGACCAGCCGACGGCAGCCGATATCCGGGTTAAGCCGTTTGACCAGTTCGGGACGCTGAGTCGCAATGCCCCAATTGCACTTACCTGCCTGACAGGTGCGGCATAAGTGGCAGCCAAGCGCCAGCAGCGCGGCAGTTGCAATGTAAACAGCATCCGCACCAAGCGCAATCGCCTTGACCAAATCGCCGGAATTGCGCACCGAACCGCCAATGACAATGGATACTTTATCGCGGATGCCTTCATCTCGCAGGCGCTGGTCGACCGCGGCAAGCGCCAGTTCAATCGGGATACCGACATTATCACGGATACGGGTTGGCGCAGCGCCTGTACCGCCGCGATAGCCATCAATACAGATGATATCCGCGCCTGAACGCGCAACACCAGAAGCAATTGCCGCAACATTATGGACTGCCGCGATTTTTACCATGACCGGTTTTTGATATTCGGTTGCTTCTTTGAGCGAAAAGACAAGCTGCCGTAAATCTTCAATCGAATAAATATCATGATGGGGCGCAGGAGAAATCGCGTCTGTGCCTTCAGGAATCATACGGGTGCGGGAAATATCCGGGCCGACTTTCAGCCCCGGCAAATGCCCACCAATACCAGGTTTTGCGCCCTGCCCCATTTTGATTTCAATCGCCGCGCCAGCTTCGAGATAATCTTTATGCACGCCAAAACGCCCAGAGGCAACCTGTACAATGGTATGCGCGCCGTATTGGTAGAAATCCTGATGCAGCCCGCCTTCGCCAGTGTTATAATAGGTGCCAAGCTCTGCCGCCGCACGCGCCAGCGACGCATGGGCATTATAAGAAATGGAACCATAACTCATGGCGGAAAACATAACCGGTACATTCAGTTCAAGTTGTGGTGACAGATTGTTGACCAGTTTGCCGTTTGCGTCACGCTGAATCTGCCCTGGCTTTTTGCCAAGGAATGTGCGGGTTTCCATCGGTTCGCGCAGTGGGTCAATGGATGGGTTTGTCACCTGGGACGCGTTAATTAGCATTTTATCCCAATAAATTGGATATGGTTCCGGGTTGCCCATTGAGGACAGCAGCACGCCGCCTGAACCCGCCTGACGGTAAACTTCGGAAATCGCTTTGCCTGTCCAGTTGGCGTTTTCCTTAAAGGTATGGTCAGTTTTGACGATTTTCAGCGCCCGTGTCGGGCATAATGATACACAGCGATGACACGCAACACATTTGCTTTCATCACTTGTCATATAACCGAAATCCACATCATATTTATGTACTTCATTGGCACACTGCCGTTCGCAGGCGCGGCAGGTGATACAGCGGTCCATATTCCGCACAACTTCATATTGTGGGTAAAGAAAATCTATCGCCATGGTTATCTGCCCTCCTCATTCAGCTTTACGATTACGGCTTCGCCGCCGCGGGGTGCGCGAATGCTGTCTAAGTTTTGTTCTACCACACGGATTGCGCATTCCTCCGAGGCAATGTAAACGGTTTCATCCTTTTGCCCGACAACCATTGACCGCAGTTTTAACCGGTCGTTAAGCGCCATTAAGCCGCCTTCAAAGCCCACTAAAATTGAGAATGGCCCTGTTACCATCAGCGACGCAAACGCATTGCGCAAATAAGTCAGGCGTTCGCGTTCTTCCGGTTCCTTTTGCGCGATGGTTGACCAGAACGGCGCCGCAATAACATTTGCAATTTCCTGATAAGTCAGCCCCAGCTTGCGCCCTAAATAATCAATAATATAGGTAATGACTTCCGTATCGGTCAGCAAGTCGCAGGAATAACCAAACATTTCGATAAAACGGCGATTGGCGTCATAGGATGAAATTTCGCCGTTATGGACAACCGTACAGTCCAGCAGCGCAAACGGATGTGCCCCGCCCCACCAGCCTGGGGTATTGGTTGGATAACGCCCATGACACGTCCAGGAGTAGGCTTCGTAGTTTTCCAGCATATAATATTCACCAACATCTTCCGGGAAACCATTTGCCTTAAATACGCCGACATTTTTACCGGATGAAAAGATATAAGCGCCTTCTATGTTCTTGTTGGCAAAGATCACGCGCTGAGCAACAAATTCCCGCTCGTCAAGCTGGGAGAACTCCAGCGCTGTGCGCAGCGGCTGGAGAAAATAACGGAAAATCATCGGCTCATCAGTAATGCGGGGATGCCGGCGAGTCGGGATTTTCGCCATGGAGATA
Organism: uncultured Butyricicoccus sp.; assembly: GCA_910584935.1. Classification (GTDB taxonomy): domain Bacteria; phylum Bacillota; class Clostridia; order Oscillospirales; family Butyricicoccaceae; genus Butyricicoccus_B. Next base: position 25,734 of record CAJUDU010000010.1, read on the forward strand.
ATTTCAAAATATTCTTTCAGATAATTTTCACATTCTTCTTTGGCTTTTGGGCTGTCATAAAACAGATGAAACGCGTAATCATCTTTATATTCCGGGTAAATACCGTATGCTGCGAAACCGCCGCCCAAGCCATTGGAACGGTCGTGCATTGCGGCAATGGATTTGATGATATTTTCGCCGTTTTCGCGTTTGCCATCCTTATGGAAGATTCCAGAGATGGCACATCCGGCGGGGATACGCACCTGGCCTTCTTTCAAAAGCATATATTTTCCTCCTCACACAATCTGACAGCCGCTGCCTTTCAGCTACAGCTTTTTTGGCTGCCATAAAAAAGAAAAGCGCCCACCATACCGGCAGGCGGGACAAATCTGCCCCCTGCCGGTACGGTGAACGCCTTTGTTCATCTTGTATTCTATCCTATTCCCGCGCCATGGTCAAGTGAAAAAGATGGATTTTGCAGGTTGTAAAGCGATTTCTTGCAAACTGTCCAAAACCATTTGCATTCCGCATGGGTTTTGTGGTCAAATACGGCAAAAATCACAGCGCCGCAAAATTTTTATGGCAAAACCGCTTGACAAATATGCAGGATGCGCCTATAATTGCGGTCATGAACAGCAAAGGCGCTGCGGTCTGAAACCATAGACTGCGGCGCCTTTTCCATTTCATACAGCCAAACTGAAAGACGATAAAGAAATATCCCAAATTTGTGCAGGAGGCAAAACTTATGAAAGTACCAGAATTATTCGGCAGCATGGTATTTAACGATGCTGTCATGAAAGAACGGCTTCCCAAAGATGTTTATAAAACACTACGGAAAACCATCATCCAAGGCACCGCGCTTGACCCGGAAATCGCAAATGTTGTTGCAAACGCCATGAAAGACTGGGCGCTTTCCAAAGGCGCAACCCACTTTACCCATTGGTTCCAGCCGATGACTGGCGTAACAGCGGAAAAGCATGATTCCTTTATCTCCCCATGCGCGGACGGCACGGTGATTATGGAGTTTTCCGGCAAAGAGCTGATTAAAGGCGAACCAGACGCGTCATCCTTCCCTTCGGGCGGCTTACGCGCTACCTTTGAAGCGCGTGGCTATACCGCATGGGACCCAACTTCTTATGCGTTTATTAAAGACCAGACCTTATGTATCCCGACCGCATTCTGTTCCTATACCGGGCAGATTCTGGATAAGAAAACCCCTCTGCTGCGTTCAATGGATGCCATCAGCAACCAGGCTTGCCGTGTGCTGAAACTGTTCGGCAAGAATGTGCGCCGTGTCACCACAACGGTTGGCCCCGAACAGGAATATTTCCTGATTGATAAAAAAGATTATGCCAAACGCCCTGACCTTATCTTAACCGGGCGTACCCTGTTTGGCGCTATGGCGCCAAAGGGTCAGGAAATGGAAGACCATTACTTTGGTTCTATCCGCCCACGCGTCAAGCGTTTCATGGAAGACCTTGACGAGGAACTTTGGAAACTCGGCATCTGTTCCAAAACCGAACATAATGAAGTTGCACCTTGCCAGCATGAAATGGCACCGATTTTCTCCACCACCAATATTGCAACCGACCATAACCAGCTTGCAATGGAAGTGATGAAAAAGGTTGCTGACCGTCATGGGTTTGTCTGCCTGCTGCATGAAAAGCCCTTTGAAGGCGTGAATGGTTCAGGCAAGCATAACAACTGGTCTATTTCGACTGATACCGGCGAAAACCTGCTAGAACCAGGCAAAAGCCCTTCTTCCAACGCACAGTTTTTGCTGTTCCTGACCGCTGTTATCAAAGCAGTGGATGAATATCAGGATTTATTACGCATTTCAGTTGCGAATGCGGGCAATGACCACCGTTTGGGCGCAAATGAAGCGCCGCCAGCAATTGTTTCTATGTTTGTCGGCGATGAACTCGAAGCCATTTTGGAATCCATTATTTCGGGCACGGATTATACCGATGTAACCCGCACAATGATGAATGTCGGCGCTTCTGTCCTGCCGGATATCCCCAAGGATAGCACAGACCGCAACCGTACTTCCCCATTTGCCTTTACCGGCAATAAATTTGAATTCCGTATGCTGGGTTCTACCTTTAATATTGCTTGCCCAAATGTTATGCTGAATACGGCAGTTGCCGAAGAACTCCGGCAGTTTGCTGAGGAACTGGAAGCCGCTGCGGATTTTGACAAAGCACTTGCCGCACTGGTACAGCGTGAAGTCACTGCCCATCAGCGCATTATCTTTAATGGCAACGGCTATGGCGAAGAATGGCCCGCAGAAGCTGAACGGCGCGGTTTGCTGAACCTGCACTCTACCCCGGATGCCCTGCCGCATTATACCGACAAGAAAAATATCCGCCTGTTCCAAAACCATGGCGTTTATACCGAAGTGGAAATGCGTTCCCGCCAGGAAATTGGACTGGAGGAATATTCTAAAACCATCCATATCGAAGCGCTGACTTCAATTGATATGCTGGGCAAACTCATTTTGCCTGCTGTGCTTGAATATTCGGGCAAGCTGGCGGAAAATGTTGCTGTGAAAAAGTCTATCGGCGTAAATGCACCTGCGGAAACCGCTATGGTGCAGACATTAACCGACAAAGCTGCCGCGCTGGCAGACAAAAAAGCCGCACTGGAAACTGTTCTGGCAAATGTCCCGGCGGATACCGAAGCAGCAGCACATTATTACCATGACAGCGTGATTGCCGCAATGGACGACGCTCGTGCGATTGCTGACGAACTTGAAATGATGGTCGGCAAAAAATACTGGCCGTTCCCAACCTATGGCGACCTGCTTTTCTACGTATAAAATCGCGTTCCCAAATTCTTTTATTTTCCTTACACAATGGCGTGTATCCTTTTCCCTCCCAAAAGGCACAAAAGGATACACGCCTTTTCTTCACTGATGAAAGGGGTTTATTCCAATGGATATCAACAATCTTGCGGCGTGTGTGGACGCCGGCTGGACGCTTGTCGGCGCAGCGCTTGTATTTTTCATGCAGGCAGGCTTTGCGATGGTGGAAACCGGCTTCACCCGCGCCAAAAACGCCGGCAACATCATCATGAAAAACTTGATGGACTTTTCCCTTGGCACGCCAATTTTCTGGATTCTTGGGTTTGGCATTATGTTTGGTACAGCAAGCCCATTCTTTGGCGGGTTTGATTTCTTTACCGATGGCGCGGTTGGCGCTGGGCATGACTGGACAACGCTGATTTTCCAAACCGTATTCTGTGCGACTGCTGCAACCATCGTTTCTGGTTCTATGGCGGAACGCACCAAATTTTCCGCGTACTGTGCTTATTCCATGGTAATTTCCGCCGTGATTTATCCGGTTTCCGGGCACTGGATCTGGGGCGGCGGCTGGCTGGCAGAAATGGGCTTCCATGATTTTGCCGGTTCCACAGCTGTGCATATGGTTGGCGGCGTTGCCGCGCTGGTCGGCGCTTCTATCCTTGGTCCGCGTATCGGCAAATATACCAAGGATGGCAAAGCACGCGCTATCCCTGGGCATTCGCTGACCCTTGGCGCCCTTGGCTGCTTTATCCTGTGGTTCTGCTGGTTTGGGTTCAATGGCGGTTCTACCGTTGCGCTGTCTGGCGATGGCGCGGAAGTGGCTTCCCGTGTTTTTGTCACTACAAACCTTGCCGCCGCTGTTGCAACGGTTACGGTTATGATAATCACTTGGGTACGGTACAAAAAGCCTGATGTTTCCATGACGCTGAACGGTTCTCTCGCTGGGCTGGTTGCCATTACTGCTGGCTGTGATGTTGTTACCCCGGCAGGTTCTGCAATCATTGGTATTTGCGCTGGGTTTGCTGTTGTATTTGGCATTGAATTTGTCGATCAAAAACTGAAGATTGATGACCCGGTTGGCGCGGTTGGTGTACACTGCATCAATGGTGCGCTCGGCACCATCCTGACTGGTTTATTCGCTTATTATGACGGCGCTGAAGTGAATCCGATTGGCGCACTGTATGGCGGCGGATTCCATTTCTTTGGCATCCAGGTGCTTGGCGTTGCCGCTGTTATCGCATGGGTTGCTGTTGCGATGACTATTGTTTTCCTGATTATCAAACATACGATGGGGCTGCGCGTTTCCCGCGAAGAAGAACTGATGGGGCTGGATAAGCCAGAACATGGCCTTGCTTCCGCTTATGCTGACTTTATGTCTATTCCGCAGGTGCTGGGTACCAAAGCTGGCGAAGCCGCCGCAAAAGAAGCTGTGCCTGTGCCGCTGAACCAGGCAATTCCGGTCAGCCGTATTTCTACTGAGGGCAGCAGCTCCGGTATCCATAAAGTTTCCATTGTCGGCAAACAGTCCCGCATTGAAGCGCTCAAAGAGGCAATGGAAGAAATCGGCGTTACCGGTATGACCGTTACCAATGTCGCTGGGTTTGGCCAGCAAAAAGGCGCGGCAGAATATTACCGCGGCGCAAAAGTCGAAGCAACCTTGCTGCCAAAAATCAAAGCGGAAGTCATTGTCACGGCTGTGCCAGTAGAAACGGTTGTGGAAGCCGCAAAAAAAGCGCTATATACCGGGCATATCGGGGATGGCAAAATCTTTATCTATGATGTTGTGGATGTTGTCAAAGTGCGCACCGGCGAAACCGGGTATGACGCTTTGCAGGATTAACCTTCCCCCACTGATGAAACCACCTGCACCCGGCAATGCTTTTGCCGGACGTGGTTTATATATCTTTCCTTTACTCATCTTTCAGGCAGCCTCCCGATTTTCGGGAGGCTTTGCCTGTTCCCCATGAAAAAGAAACACTATTTCTATTTCCCCCGGCAGATGTATGGTTATCCTGGATTTTTGTATATTCTGACGGGAAACGCGGCATATTTTTTGTAGTTATCACAATGAATTTATGCCTGTACGGGCATGGAAAATCATGCTATAATAATATCCATGTTAGCTTGGTGGGTCAGGCCCTCAGGCGGATGGCTGGAACAAATTATGGGCAGTGTGCTCAAATATACAGGAGAGCGATATTTTTATGAAAGGCATTATTCTTGCCGCGGGTAAGGGCTCTCGCCTTTATCCTATGACCCGGCCTGTTTGTAAACCACTTTTACCAGTTTACGATAAGCCAATGATTTATTATCCCCTTGCGGTGCTGATGCAAGCGGATATCCGGGATATCCTTATTATTATCCCACCCGGAGAGGAGGGGCCTTTTTACCGGCTGCTTGGCAATGGCGCACAATGGGGCATCAATATTTCTTATGTCGTGCAGGACGTTCCACGCGGCATTGCAGACGCGTTCCTTGTCGGTGAGCATTTCATTGGCAAGGATTCTGTATGCCTTGTGCTGGGCGATAATATCTTCCATAGCCTTGACCTTGACCGTGTGCTGAAACGCGCTGTGCGCGAAGCAGATGGCGGCGCTACCGTGTTTGGCTATTATGTAGAAGACCCCCGCGCATTTGGCGTGGTGGAATTTGATGACGATGGCAACGCGCTTTCCATTGAGGAAAAGCCGCGCTTCCCCAAATCACAGTATATTATCCCTGGGGTTTATTTCTATGACAATCAGGTGATTGAGATTGCCCGTTCGCTGAAACCTTCTGCCCGCGGTGAACTGGAAATCACCGACGTCAACCTGGAATACCTGCGGCGGGATAAACTGCGCGTGATTCGGCTTGACCGAGATTTCACCTGGCTGGACGCTGGTACAGCGGATAACCTGCTATATGCTGGGCAAGCTGTCAAGCAGGTGCAGGATCATACCGGGCGGTATATCGCCTGCCTGGAAGAAATTGCTTTCCTGCGCGGTTATATTGATGTGGAGGAGCTGCACCGGCTGGCTGGCAGGCTTGGACAGACATTATATGGTCAATATTTAATGTGTTTATGATAACTTTCGGGGCCGAATGAATTTGTAAATTTGTGTTTTTGCACAAAAATTATAACAGAATGATAAAAGCGGGCGGAAAACAGTTGAGTTTCCCCCGCTTTTGTGGTATAACGGGATACGAAAAAACTGAGATAAGGAATACGGGGAATGCTATGCTTCCCCCAGGGAATGAATTATGGAAAAGAGCTTATGGAAAAAGTACCGGCTGCTATTTGCCGCGCTTCTTTATACCGCTGTTTTACTCAATTACCTTTCCGTTGAACGCATTATCAGCTCGCAGACATTTTTCCCCTTTGCAATTTTCTGCGCCGCACTGGTGATCAGCCGGATGATCCCGGCTGAAAGCGCAAAAGGCATACGCCACCTGCGCTGGATGACATCGTTATTCTTTTGCGGCTTCCTGACCCATTTTTATCTGTCGCTGATGTCTTCTGGCGCGTTCTATGCCCGTATGAAATTTATCGGGCTGCTGAATGTCTTGTTCCATACCGCCATCTTTATGCTGCTGTATGTTGGGACAGATTCCCTGCGGCGGGCAATCGTCATCGGCTTCGGTTTCTTTGGGGTGCTGGGTATTCTCAACCATTATGTATGGCTGTTCCGCGGCACCGCGATTGGTATTGAAGATATCGCTTCTATCACCACTGCAATCGGCGTGGCGGGCAACTATGACTATACCCCAGACCGGTATATTATCCTGCTTGGGCTACTCGTCCTGCTGTGGGCTGCCGCACTTTATCATATGGGCGGTGATGAATATGCCCGCGGGCGCAAAGTGCATTTCAAGCAAAGCATGGCTTTTGCTTCCGTAATGCTGTTTGCCTGCCTGCCGTTCACCAGCTATGGCGAATATTATAAAGATAATTCCAACGCTTTTAATTATGATTTATATTTCGCTGATATGCTGGCAACCCTTTGCCAAAAAAGCGGCATGGAAATCCCGGAATATTACTCCGCACAAGCCGTGGAAACCTTCGCGACCCAATCGGCGGCTATGCTTGCCGAAAAGCAACAAAATACAGAAGACGGCGTACAGCCCAATATTATCGCGATTATGAGCGAATCTTATGGCGATTTGCGGGTGCTTGGCGATTTTGAAACCAATATCCCTGTTACTCCGTTTATGGACTCGCTGAAAGAAAATGAAAATGCTGTCACTGGCTTTGCTTATGCCTCTATTTTCGGCTCCAAAACCGCAAATTCAGAATTTGAATTTCTTTCCGGCGACTCTGTGCTGTTCATCCCGAACAGCATGGTTTACCTGCATTATTTTGATAAAGTAAATGCGTATGATTCTTTGGTATCCGTCCTGAAAGACCAAGGCTATACCGCTTCTGCCATGCACCCTTATTTACGGGCTGGCTGGAACCGCCCAGCGGTTTATTCCAAAATGGGCTTTGATGAAACCATGTTCCTTGAAGATATGAAGGATGTGGATTATTACCGTCTTTACCCATCGGATGCTTATAACTTTGATTTGATTAAACAGCGTTTTGAGCAAAAAGAGGATGGCGAAAAATTATTCCTGTTTGATATCACCATGCAGAACCATAGCGGTTATGAAGGTGATGGCAATGGATATGAACAAACAGTTTCTATCACCGGGCATGAGGGTGAATTCCCGAAAACAGAATTATTCCTGTCTGAACAGCATGAAAGTGACCGTGCGTTGGAAGAACTCATTACATATTTTGCGAATTATCAGGAACCGACTGTCATTGTGTTCTTTGGTGACCATCAACCTAAGCTGGATCAGGAATTTTATGATTGGGTAAACCCAGCCCTGTCTTCCGATCCAACCGAGCGGATGAAAAAATATATGGTGCCATTCTTTATTTGGGCGAATTATGATATTGAACAGCAAACCGACGTGCGCACCAGCATCAATTATCTGGCTTCACATATGCTGGATACCTTGGGGATGCCGATGAGTAATTATCAAACCCATTTGCTGGCACAAAGCCAAGTTCTCCCTGTCGTCTGCGCACAAGGCATCTATGATGCCGAGGGCAATTATTATGAGCCCTCACAGATGCTGGAATCTTCTGATATCTTGCAGATTTATCAGGACTTAACCATTAACCATACTGTTGATTCGGCGGGTACTGTACATAGCTTCTTCTCGTTAAATGGGCAGGCGGATGCCAATGCCATCACTGATATCACAAGCGGCAGTCCTGCGGAAGATGCTGCCACACAGCCACCAGCAGAAAGCACCGAACCTGTGCAGCAGCCTGCGGCATAACTTATCAAAAATCAGGAGTTGAATTTCGTATATGGCAGTTTATACTGGAACAAAAACCTACCATACCAAAGCCCATATGGGCATGATTGATATTACAGCGGATTTTCAGTCAATGGTTTCCGCTGCCTGCAAGGAAACTGGCATAGCTTCGGGTATTATCACCGGGTTTACGACTGGCGGCGTTGCCGGGCTGACAACTTTGGAGTTTGAACCTGGCATGGTACATCATGACTTGAAAGCCGCGATGGATATCTTTTCCCCATATACCGATGAAACCGGACGAGTGATCCATTACCACCACCATGATACTTGGCACGATGACAATGGTTCATCCCATATCAAAGCCGCTTTATTATCCCCATTTATTACAATCCCCTTTGTCGAGGGCAAACTCACCATCGGTCCTTGGCAAAACCTTACGCTTATCGAATGCGATACCCGCAACCGTGTGCGGGATGTTGTATTCCAAGTGATGGGTGAATAAAATCAGAAAACCGGAGCTGAAACCTGTTTATCAGCTCCGGTTTTTTTTTGTTTTATCGCGGTCTATTCCCGCCGCCATGATGCCCTGGAGAAAATCCACCGCCTTCATTGACCGCTATGGAATCCAATGTGACTGTGGTTTGCTGTGAACCTGCTTTAATGGTATAAGTACCGCCCTTTTGCAAAGCTGGCAGGCTAACGCAAACCGACTGGTATCCTTTTGATGGTGTGAATGTGGCAAAGGTTTTGCCGCTGCTGTCGGTAATGATAATGGCGGTATTCCCTTCTACCGTTTGAGGCAAGCTGGTCAGGAATGAATATTGTGTGGAATTTTCACTGAAACCCATTGCCATGCCATGGCTGCCCGCCGCGATAACAATGCCGCCTGTGATAACCGCTTCCCCTTCATAATCCAATGCGCTATTTCCATTGTCTGTTGGACCGCTGACATAAACGGTACCGCCATCAACATACAAATTGCCGTTGGAGTCAATGCCGTCACCACTGGCAGAAACAGTAACTGTACCGCCTATGATGCGGATAAACGCACCTTCATCCGCAGCAAACATATCCTGCCAACTATCTGTGCCATCTGAACCGCCTGCCGCATTGATGCCATCATCACTGGCTGTTACATTCATTTGACCGCCAGCAATAGTCACTGTATGCCCTTCTAACCCTTCATAGCTTTTGGGTATGGTAATACTGCCGCCAGAAATGAAAAGCGCGTCATCGGCGTGTATGCCGTCATCACCAGAGGATAAATCTATGGTGCCGCCTGTGATTTCCGCAATGCCATTTGTATGAATGGCATCATCCGCACAATCCGCTGTGATTGTGCCGCCTGTAATTAGCAATGTGCCTGCTGATTTTAGCCCTTTGGTGCTTACAGTATCTTGTGTTGTTGTGGTTTGGGCTTGCTGCTGAGCGTTGTCCGGCAGTGCTGGCGGATTGCCCTCTGGGCGCTGAGCACCGTCTGGCATTGCCGGCGGATTGCCCTCTGGACGCTGGGCACCGTCCGGCAGTGCCGGCGGCTGTCCGCCGCCAAACCTGCCAAACCCATTATTATGCGTCTTACCATTTATGTTGCCGCCACCTGTTAGCAGCGTCACTGTGCCGCCGCGTACCTGCAAGCGGGTTTCCGCTTGTATGCCATCTTCCGCCGCCGTAATGTCAATGGTACCACCGTCAATTGAAATGTAACCTTTTTCCACATTATCCTGTTTGTCAGATTGAATGCCGTCCTCGCCTGCGGTAATGGTGATTTTCCCATCTTTGATTTGTACCGCATCTTTGCCATTAATCCCATTGGCTTTTGCTGTGACTGCAAGTGTGCCGCTTGTCATGGTGAAATCATCCTTGGTATAAATGCCATGCTTATAATTCCCATTTACCGTAAGCGCGCCACTGCCATTGATGGTTAAATCACATTCCGCATGAATGCAGCCGTTCCAATCGGTGTTTGTATATGCTGTGCCATCTGATACTGTATTGTTTGTGCCTTCTGCCAAAGTGATAAATACTTTGTCCGCATTTTGTGCCAAAATTGCTGGGGCATCCGCACAGGCAATTGCTGCACCGTTTAACACAAGCTGTACTTTATCTGTATCACCCGCATTAATCATGACTTGCCCATTGGTTAGTGTTCCCGATAAAATATAAGTGCCCGCTTGCGAAATGGTCACGTTTTCACCGGAAAGGGTGATATTTTGTGTATTGCTGTCATATGCGCCGGATATATCCCGATTGCTATATGCTACTTCAATCGGCGTTAGGTTTGCCGCTGGTATTTCCGCTTGCTGCAAAGGCTGATTTGCCGCTGTGCCGCAAGCGGTAAGCGCAAGTGCCGCCGCAAGAGATAATGCTGAGCTTTTAATTTTCATTTTACTGCCTCATTTCTTAAAGTGAAATATCTTTGCCCATTGGCACACGCCCACAAGTAATGTTTAAATTTCCATTGCGGCATCGCAAGGCATCAATGAAAGCCTTTTCGTCCTGTTTATCCCGCAAGGTGATATGATAATGCAGTTCATATAAACTGCCCATGTTGGTGGTACGCACCTGTACCAGTTCGCAGCCCCGTGTATAGGTTTCAAATAAATCGTCAAAAATTCCATTGTAATCCAGGCTTTCTGGGATTGTGATTTTCAGCTCCTTTTCACTGGCAGGACATTCCCCAAACCGTGTCAAAGTCAGCAGGATTTGCGCAAGCCCAACTAAAATGAGCATTATCGCGGCAATGCCAATATACCCCATGCCAGTTGCCAAACCAAGCGCCATGGCAAGAAACAACCCGCAAATTTCCCGCGCCCCGCCTGGCGCGGAGCGGAACCGTACCAAACTAAATGCGCCCATTACCGCAACACCTGTGCCAAGATTGCCATTGACCATAATAATCACAAGCTGGATAATCGCTGGCATTAACACAAGCGTCATCACAAACCCTTTGGTATAAGTATTACGAAACATATATAACAGCGCTGATAAAAACCCAAACATCAGCGACGCCGCCGTGCAAAGCAGCAATCCAGGCATGGTAATAACACCATCCGCTAAAACGGAATTAAGCACAACAAACCACCCCTTCCATCTGCCAGCTGCCTAACACCCGCTGTTTGTAATAAGTACCATATTTCGAAAAAGATGCCGGGTAAATCTCTAACTGATCCAAAATCGCACTGAGCCATAACGGCATTGCACCAGAAACCTTAATTTCCAAAATGCGTGTCCCTGGCGGGGTTAAAAATTCCCCATAATCGCCTGCGGCAAGGTCTAATGCCTGTTCACGCCAACGCAATTTGCTGTCAAACGTCAAGCGTAAATCCGGCTGCGCCGGGCAGGTGTACGCAACCCGGTCATAAGCCAAAAATACCGCGGGCTGTGGCTGATGAAACTGCAAAAACCAGTCAATTTCCTGACGGATTTGTTCATTCCCGGCTGGCTGGATGGTGCGGGATAAATAATTCCGTGCCTGCGCTAACGGCATGGTAACCCGGCGTTTGTATACCACACCATCAAATTTCTTTTTCAGCTCAACAAATACACGGCTGCTGTCATCCGGAACGCCATAACTGCGCAGGCGCAATTTTTCTTTATAAACCGGCTTATCCAGTGACGCACGGATTAACGCATAATCCGGCGTATCATAATAAATATTGCAGATGGTATAAGCGCCAAATTCATCCGGCTCGACATAACCAGCTAATGCTGTACACATGGCACGGTATTGTTTATCGGTAACCATATACTTCTTTTCTATCCTTGCAAAAGTTGTTTGTATTGCCATTTGAGGACAATGCTCCTTTCTGTGCCGCAACATTTTTTGAACGATGACAGTTTATGAAACCGTACTGAAATCTGCCTGAAAAACCGCTTTCAGCTTATTTTCAGCCTGCCGGACTATAAATAACTCAATATAAATCCACTCCCTGCTGTGCGGTGGGGAGAAAGATGGGAGTCCAGAGGGATGATATCCCTCTGGCGGGGTCTGGGGCGGCGCCCCAGCAACGTAACGGCAGGCAGTAAGGCAACCCTGGAAAAGAAAGGTGAACGGCTATGAATGTTTTGGTAATCGAAGATGAACGGCGGCTGGCTGATGTGCTTGTGAAAATTATGCAGGAACAGAAGTATGCCGCCGAAGCGGTGTATAATGGACTAGATGGGCTGGAATATGCCCGTTCCGGGCAATATGATGTTGTTATCCTAGATGTTATGCTGCCCGGTATGAATGGGCTGGAGGTTTCTCGTACTTTGCGCCGGGAAAAAAATACAACGCCTATCCTGATGCTGACCGCACGCAGTGAAATCGCAGACCGCGTGGAAGGTTTAGATTGCGGCGCGGATGACTACCTGACCAAACCTTTCGCAACCGAAGAATTGCTTGCACGAGTGCGAGCACTCTCCCGGCGGCAAGGTGAAGTCGTGCTCGAAACCATAGAATACGGCGACTTAACACTTGACCTCAATACCCATGATTTGCGCCGCGAAACCAAATCTGTACGCCTGAACCGCAAAGAATTTGATGTACTTTATCTGCTGATGGCAAATTCACGTATGGTCGTCACCAAAGAAACCCTGATTACTAAAGTTTGGGGGTATGATTCCAATGCAGAAGCCAATAACGTTGAAGCCTATATTTCGTTTTTACGGAAAAAACTGCTTTATCTCAATTCCCGCGTCAGCATTGTCGCGCTGCGCAAAGTCGGCTACCGGTTGGAGAACCATGGCGCATGATTAAAAAATTACGGCGGAAATTTGTGCTGAGCAATATGGCACTTGTATCCATTGTCCTTGTGATGGTCTTTATCGCGGTATGCTTATTTTATCAGCAAATTCTGCGTGCCGCTACTGAAGAAGTCCTGCGCCAATCCATTGCTATCCGCAATGGACAATGGCATAAACCTATGCTGGGTGTGCCAATGCAAAAACCCCGGATGGAGCATATCCCTTCCTTTTCGGTGATGATTGATGCTGAAGGCAATATCCAGGACAGCTTTGGCAGAGATAATGTTTCCATCAGCGACAGCGCACTCATTGAAGCCGTATCGCAGGTGCAAAACCCTGGTTATGGCACATTGCCTGAACTGTCACTGCGGTACCTATGTATGGAAACCCCGGATGGCACCCGTATCGCATTTGCCGATTCCAGCCATGAACGCGCCAGTATGCGTAACCTCATCTTCATTTCCCTTGCCGTTGGCGTGCTCGCTTTATGCGCTTTCCTTGGCATCAGTGTTTTTCTGGCACGCCAGACTCTGCGCCCTGTGGAAGAAGCCTGGGCACAGCAGCGGCGGTTTATCGCAGATGCCAGCCATGAACTGAAAACCCCACTTACTGTTATCCTCGCAAACCTTGGCGTGTTGCTGGCGCATCCAGATGAACCCATCCGCACCCACCGGCAATGGGTGGATAATTCCCGTGAAGAAGCTGTCCGCATGAAAGGTTTAGTGGAAGACCTACTCTTTTTGGCGCGCAGCGATAGCGGACAAGCGCCAATGGTGACAGAACGGCTAAACCTCAGTGATTTATTATGGGGCAGCTTGCTTTCCTTTGAACCGGTTGCCTTTGAAGAAGGCACAGAACTGAATTCCTCCATTGATGAAGATATTTTTATCATGGGCGCTGCCAATCAGCTGCAACAGCTTTTCGCGATCCTCTTGGATAACGCCATCAAATATGCCGGGGAACATGGAAAAGTCTGGGTTATCCTGATGCAAAAAGAAAACCATATCAGCTTTTCGGTGCGCAATACCGGCGAACCGATCCCACAGGAATATTTACCACATATCTTTGACCGATTTTACCGGATTGACGCCGCCCGTACCCGGGAACGCGGCGGCTATGGCTTAGGGCTTTCGATTGCGCAATGTATTGCCGAAGGGCATGGCGGGCATATTGCCGCGGAAAGCCGTCAAGAATTAGGCACACGGTTCCAAGTGACTTTGCCGCCTGCCCCATAGGACAATAACCCCTCATTTGTGGAGGTATCGCTCATGAAAAATCCTATGTTGGTTGTAACTGATATCCATAAATCTGTTTCATTTTATAAAAAAAGTGCTTAAGCTTCATGTTATTATGGATTTTGGCGCAAATAAAACTTTGACAGGTGGTTTGGCATTGCAAACACTTAAAACCTCACAGGAATTTATCGGCACAAATGACATTACATTTGGCGGCAACAGTACTGAAATCTATTGGGTAATTCTGCAAATATCACTTGCGCTTTGCTTATCAATATAATAAAATCGAAGTTTTTCGTTTGGATAAAGTTCCTGCCTGTCTGCGCGGTTTAATGAAATGTCATCCTTGACAAATTCGCACGGAAATGCTATCCTAAATAACAGAGTGAACCTGATAAAAGGCATCACGAAGGGGTACACCACCACGGGTGTAATCCTTTGTGGTGCTTTTTTTGTGTTCTGAACACCAAAAGGAGGCAATTTATGATACAAGTCAATGGTATATCACAGCAAGGCTTTGCCGGAAAAACCATCCGTGATTTATTACAGGCGCAAGGGCTAAACCCGGAACGTGTTGCGGTAGAACAAAATGGGGAAATTATCCGGCGTGCCAACTTCGACAGCGCACAACTCTTCGATGGTGATAAAATAGAGATTGTCCACTTTGTGGGCGGGGGCTGACCATGGTTACAAAAGAAATGCTAACGGCAGCTTTAACTGCGCGCCATGGCGCAGAATATCAAGCGCGATTTTCTGCGGCTTCAGTTGGGATTGCTGGGCTTGGCGGGCTTGGTTCCCATATCGCCGTGCAGCTTGCGCGCCTTGGCGTTGGACGGCTGGTACTTGTCGATTTTGATACCGTCGATTTGTCAAACCTTAACCGCCAACATTATTTTATCCCGCATTTAGGACAGCCAAAAGCAACAGCTTTGACAAACCAACTGATGAATATCAATCCATATCTGGATTATCAGCCCTATATTGTCCGCGTGACAGCAGAAAATGCCTGCACATTATTTGCAGACTGTGATGTGATTTGCGAGGCCTTTGACCGCGCTGACCAAAAAGCCATGTTTGTCGAAGCGATTTTATCTGGGCTGCCCAATATGCCGCTAATCTCTGGCTGCGGCATGGCGGGCATTGCTTCCGCAAATGAAATACATACCGTAAAACGCTTCCAGCGGTTTTATCTCTGCGGCGATGGCACCGCTGATATTGCCAATGGGCTGGGGCTTATGGCGCCGCGCGTCAGCGTGTGTGCCGCCCATGAAGCCGTTATGGCGATGCGGCTGCTATTAGGAGAAACATAAGAAAGGACAGGTTTTTTTCATGTTACATGACAACGATACATTGATGTTAGGCAGGCACGCATTTACTTCCCGCTTTATCCTCGGTTCAGGGAAATATTCCCTTGACCTTATTCGTGCCGCGGTGGAAAACGCTGGGGCGCAAATCATTACACTCGCATTGCGCCGCGCCAATTCCGAAACAGATAATATCCTTGACCATATCCCAAAAGGCGTTACTTTACTGCCGAACACTTCCGGCGCACGAACGGCGGAAGAAGCTGTCCGCATTGCACGGCTGGCACGGGAATGCGGCTGTGGGGATTTTGTGAAAATTGAAATCATGCGGGACAGCAAATATTTATTGCCGGATAATTATGCAACTGTGAAAGCTACAGATATCCTTGCAAATGAAGGCTTTATTGTGATGCCTTATATGTATCCGGATTTGAACACAGCACGGGATTTGGTAAACGCAGGCGCAGCATCTATTATGCCGCTTGGCGCACCTATCGGCTCTAACAAAGGGCTTGCAACCCGTGATTTTATACAAATCCTGATTGATGAAATTGATTTGCCGGTTATTGTAGACGCCGGGATTGGCAAACCATCACAAGCGTGTGACGCAATGGAAATGGGCGCTGCCGCTGTTATGGCAAATACCGCAATTGCAACCGCAGGCAATATCCCTGCCATGGCGGAAGCTTTCAAAAAGGCAATTGAGGCAGGACGCACAGCATATTTATCCGGTTTGGGGCGTGTGATTGATAAAGGCGCGGCAGCGTCCTCCCCACTGACTGGATTTTTGGATGATGAAACAACGAGGTGAATATTTTATTATGGGACAAACCATACAGCCGCTTGCAGGCATTGAAATTGAAGATATTGGACAGCGCACAGACCACATGACATACCTGCCCGGAATGGAGCAGATTGATTCTTCCATCCGTGAAGCTGTTTTATCCGCATTTGCAGGCTATCAGCCCGAAGCATATACCGCGCAGGATGTGCGGCAGGCGTTAAACGCTTCTATCCGTACGCCCTGGCATTTTGCGGCGCTTTTATCCCCTGCGGCAGAACCCTTGCTTGAAGAAATCGCAACAAAAGCCCGTGCGGAAAAACGCCGTTTCTTTGGCGATAATGTTTATCTTTTTACCCCAATCTACATTTCTAACTACTGCGAAAATTATTGTGTTTACTGTGGATTCAACTGCCATAACAAAATCCGCCGCGCAAAACTGAATATGACAGATATCAAACGCGAAATGGAAGCTATTTCCCAAACCGGATTGGAAGAAATTTTAATCCTCACAGGGGAAAGCCGCGCCATGAGCGATGTGCAATACATTGGCGAAGCCTGCAAAATTGCCCGCAAATATTTCAAAATGGTTGGCATTGAAGTGTATCCCATGAATACTGATGAATATGCCTACCTGCATAGGTGTGGCGTGGATTATGTTACCGTATTCCAGGAAACCTATCATGCTGACCGTTATGAACAATTACATTTGGCTGGACATAAACGGGTTTTTCCTTACCGTATTGAAGCGCAGGAACGCGCTTTGCGCGGCGGGATGCGTGGGGTTGCTTTTGCCGCTTTGCTTGGGCTGGATGATTTTCGGAAAGACGCATTTGCAACCGGCATCCATGCTTATCTCATTCAGCGCAAATATCCTCATGCTGAAATTTCTTTTTCCTGTCCACGGCTGCGCCCTATTGTCAACCATGATAAAATCAACCCGAAAGACGTCCATGAACGGCAGCTTTTACAGGTGATGTGTGCTTACCGTTTATTTATGCCTTTTGCTGGCATGACAATTTCAACCCGTGAACGCGCTGGATTCCGTAACCATGTGATTGATATTGCTGCAACAAAAATTTCCGCTGGCGTGTCCACAGGTATCGGTGGGCACATCGGTGAAGAACAAGGCGATGACCAATTTGAAATTGCAGATAACCGTGATGTTGCACAGGTGCTTGACGCGATACAAGCACAAGGATTACAGCCGGTTATGAATGATTATATTTATGTTTGAACTAATTTGTGTGACAAACCGTGCATTATGCGCAGATTCCTTCCCCGCGCGTATCCGCGCATTATCCTGGGCAGGTATCCATAAAATCATTCTGCGGGAAAAAGACCTTGCCCCAAAGGATTATCAAACCCTTGCCATGCAGCTTTCTGCCATATGCCCAGAAAAACTTATCCCAAACAGCATATTTTGTCCTGATATCCCACGGCTGCATCTGCCATTCCCACTGTTTTTGCAGCAGCCTGCTTTGCGAAAGAATGTTGATTTACTTGGCGTATCTGTCCATACGCCGGAGGAAGCCCGCCATGCTTGGGCACTTGGCGCGGATTATCTGATTGCCGGGCACATCTTTCCAACAGACTGCAAGCCTGGTGTGCCCGCTCGTGGACTGGATTTCCTGCGAAGCTGCTGCAATGCTGTGGATATCCCTGTATATGCCATCGGCGGCATCTCCGCGGATAACCTTGCCGCAGTACAGCAAGTGGGCACGGCAGGCGCCTGCCTGATGAGCCGGTTTATGCAATGCGATGATATCCCAAGGGAATTAAGCCGCCTGCACCATGCGATAAAAAAATATGTGCCCGACCCCAAATAGGAACGGGCACATATCAATTCAACCAATTAATCAAAATAATCCCCGACAGGCTGCGCATTATTTTGCTTTTTCAGCTTCACAATAATAGAACCGTTGGCTTGCGAAATTTCCTCCAAAATCTCAAATTTCGTGCCCCGACGGGTCATTAACTCTTTATAATGCTCATATTCCTTCTGCACCTGCTGTTTGGCAAAATCAGAAGTGTCACCTTCTTTTGGCTGAAAAATGATTGTTTGCATCAGGCACGCCGCTTTGATTCGTTTCATCTTATGACCTCCCATTTTGGTTTATTCTATTTTACCGCAAATTTATGGGCTTTTCAAAGGCGCTTTTGAACAAAAAATACACCATCCATTATTGGGTAAAATGACGATTCAACGCCTGAATCCTGCTTTTACCGAAACACAAAACAAGGATACCCTATATATGCAAGGTATCCTTGTTTCGTATTATGACCGGATTGCCTCCGGCATTTCCATAATAAAACTGCTTAACCGACTGGTTGCATCTGGATGCGCTACGGCGTGCATGGTTTCCCGCATACACCGTAACCGTTCCGGGTTTTTGAACAAATGATAAACCGCCTCATCCACAGTAAATGTTTTGGTTGCCAACATCGCAATGCCATTGTTCATTAAAAATTCAACATTGCGTTCTTCATGCCCTGGAATGGGGTTAACCAATATCATCGGCAAATTTTTTGCCAATGCTTCTGATACTGTCAGCCCACCTGGTTTTGTAATGATACAATCCGCCGCGCTCATCATCACTTCTACATTGTTGACAAAGCCATATGGTGAAATCGTGCAGGGGCCATCATATCCGGCAAGGGTACGTTCCATATTCCGATATTGCCGTTTATTGTTGCCGCAAACCACCAATAACTGAAAATCAATCCCGATTGTAGACAAACTGCGAATTAATTTTTCATTATTGGAATATCCCATACTGCCGCCCATCATTAAAATGGTTGGACGGCTTGGGTCTATGGAAAGCTGTGCGGCGGCATCCGCCCGGCAAAGCTGCTGATTGAACTTCGGGTGAATTGGTATGCCAAAATGCAGTAAACGGCTGGATTCAATGCCACGCCGTAAGCAACGGTGATGCAATAATTCACTTGCAGTGACGACATAATCAACATAGGGAACATTCTCCCAATACGGATGAATGGTATAATCTGTGATAATCCCAATGGTTGTCGTTGTCAGCAAACCGCGTTTTTTAATTTCATTAATCAGCTGTGCCGCGAAAACATGGGTGCATACCAATACATCCGGATTAAAATCTGTGACCATACGGGCAAATTTACCTGCCCCCAACGCATTCACAATATGGATAATGCTGATTGGCGTTGTAAAATAGCTGCTGCCATGCCGTTCTGCCAACGCATAAACCAAACGGTATAATTCTTTGGTGTGCCGGGAAGAAAATAGATAGCCTTTATCAATTGTTCCTTTGACCAGGCGGTTGATATATTCATATACATCCAAGGTTTGTACTTGCGCCCCACGTGCTTTTAGTTCATCCCCAACCGCTTTTGCTGTTGCATGATGCCCGAACCCAGCGGTTACGGACAGAATCATCACTTTCATATCTTCAAAAGCTCCTTTGATTTTTTCGGATTGCCATGTTTTATTGTACTCCGTTTACTGCAAAAAATCAAGGAATGGACAAAAACCCAACTCTTTTTCCAAAAAGTGTTGTCAGATGACTGGATTCGGCAATTCGCTAAAATCAGATTAACGTAGCCGCTATGATATGCTATAATTCGTTCAACCAATTGACATTCTCTAAGGGGCAGCAAAATATGAGAAAAGTTGAACAATTACAGCACAAGAGAAAACCGCTGTTCAGTTTTTGTTGGCGTTTGCAAATCACGGGAACTGTTTGAGCAATATTGGAAAAAGGATTATGAACTGCTATGGTATGACTATATCGGTTTTGAAATGGGGATTGATTTTGGTATCAATACTTATGATGAAGATTTTGCTGTTATGGTATTTCAAAAGAATTTAACCCAGAAAATTGATGAACTCGTCAAAAATGCAGAAACTTTTGACATTGATGCGCTAAAGAAAATGTATCCTGATGGACTGGATAAACCTCCACCTTAATGGCTGCTTTTTTCATAAAGATAACCTTTTTCCCGCAAAGCCTGCTCTACCCGCTGGAAAACCACTTCATCTTTACAGCGGATACGGTGTAAATGTATACCATCAGTCAGTGCGGATAATGGGCGCGCATGAGAGGTTTCCAGCTTGCGTAAAAACTCATCAATATCAAACCGGGAAAATAAATGCAGCGGCGTGGAAATCTCCCCATAAACCGAATGGTCTACAGTTACATCAATAACACCGCCCCCATGGTCAATGACTGTATATAATTCATCCGCAACCTGTGCCGCATTATGGGTACAGGCAAGCGAATGCTCAAAATAATCGTTTTCTTCTTCCCGTTCCAGGATATACCCGCGCGACGTTGCTAAAATATGCTGCCCTGCTGCGCGCATCAGCGCAATATCCCCAACAATAATCTGTCGGCTGACTGCAAATTCCATCGCAAGATTGCCTGCGCTTAATGGCTTGTCCGCACCGCGGAGCAAGCTTTTTATTTTGTCCCGCCTTTCTGCCGCATTCATGCGCAATCCCTCCTGTTATGGCTTAATAACACTGTAATATCAGCCATGCTTTATCAAAATTACGGTTTTCCAAATCCTGCTGCCGGATATAAAAATAAATCCGTCCAGAATCACCAAATATCAATTCAAATGAACCTGCCATAAAGCTATCCATCTGAAACAAAAGTTTCCATTCGCTTTCCTGCCCGTTTAGTGCTTCGGATTTCTTTGCCGCTTCTCCTTTCAGCGGCCCGCCGCCGCAGTAAATCCCATTTGCAACACGAGTACATTCCCAGGTCATATCGCCTTGGATTACATCGGCATAACCAAGCAGTTTAGAGCTGTTTTCCGGTGTTTCATAGCCATATAACACCTTTTCTTTCTCATATTCATCATAAAAACCATGTTCAAAGTCAATATTATGCTGTCCGGCATACTCCTCATAATCCGGGATATTTTTCATTTGCCCCAATGTGATATTTAATCGCGGCAAACGGCAATATTCTTTCAGTTCCTCCGGAAAATCGGATGGCTGGAGTGCTGTACTGTCCTCAAACCAATAAACCCTTGCACAACCTTTATCTTGTGGGTCAAATCCCCAAAACTGTTCATCCAAATCGTAAAAAAACGAAAGCACGCCATGGTCTGGCAGTTCATGGGCGCTGTCATATGCAGCAAGTTCCGCACAGTCAAACTGCGCAAGGAATGCGAGCGGCACTGAAAATTCTTGTTTCTCCCGCCCATCCTGAAAGGTAAACCATGGCCACTCAAACCCTTCCGGTACATCAGGCTGTCCGCCAAAATGGGTCAGCCCATTCTCCTGCTGCCCGCCAAATTCACAAGTGATTGCATTGCGCTGTATTTGCCCAAATCGTTTTTCAAAATCCATATTCCTGCCTCCTGCTTATTTAAAAACGATACTACCAAAAGTATACCGTTTTTTAGATAGCAGTGCAATAAAAAAACAGCTTATCCTGCTATGAAAATTATTATGCTTGCAAAAAGCAAACAGCCCAAATACAATCACGGTTTTTTCTGCTGTACGAATCAACCGGTTGTATTGGGCAGTTTGCTTCAAGAGGGATATATTTGCGCCGGTTTATGGCTTATCCATAAACCTTTGCGACTTCTTCACGGGCAATTTGTACCCAGCGTGAGGCGTTTGCCGGGTTATGCCCAAGGGTATGGTTATCTTTCATCAGCAACTCTACAATGTTGCCATTTTGTTTGCAATATGTCAAGATATCATGCAAGTTTTTGCGGATATATTCTTGATCTGGGTTGGGTACCGCAATATCTGTCGGGCTAACTTTATAGCAATATACATAATCATGCCCTAAAATATCGCTCATCTTCTTTTTATCTGCCCATTGGGATACAGAAACACGGCGCAGACGTGGGATTGCTGCTTTAACATATTCCCAGCGTTTGTCTAAACCTTCGCAGCAGCCATAATAATTCAGCCCAAACCGCGCCGCAATTTCACTTTGATAAGGCAGGATAAATTCTTTGACCATTTCAGGGGAAACCTCACTGGTTTCCTGTGCTTCATTGAAACCCCACATATCCATCAGCTTCACTTGCCCTGGAACGCCATGCAGCTCATCGGTAAAGCCAATGCCGCCAGAACCAATATACATACTTTCACAGTTATTTGGCAGCAGCCCATTTTGCTCCAGATAGTCAAACTTTTTCAGATAGCCATCGGTAAACAGCCGCATCATATGATGCACCTGCTCTGGATAATCATAAAAATCGCACATCATGTTTTCCATGCCGCGCAGGTTACAATAAGACAAGGAAAGGTCTGGCGACCACCACCATTTATGCCGGAATTCCACCGTTAAAATGCCATCAAACACTTGCTGTGCAAGTTCAAAAGCGGCATTGGATGCCTCCCAATCAATATGGATTTCTGGTGTTTTGATATATTCCGCCAAATCCAGTTCTTCAAATTCATCTTCCATATCTGCAAAGGGTGATTTCCACACATAAGCTTCGCCCTTTGTTGGGTCGCCAATGCGTTCTTCTGCAACGCCCCAGCCAGTGTCTACCGCATAATATGGCAGATATAATTTGGCTTCTACCACTTTGTCATCGTGCAGGGTTTCTGCCCAATAGATTTCTTTGCGTAACCACATTTCCCAGTCCTGTGCCATTTCGCCTTCACACAGGATGGTTTTATCCCATGGGAAAATTTCATTCCAGCCGTTTTCGCAGTCAATGAAAATCACAGGCTGTTCCGTCTTTAACCCATTGTGGGCAATCCATAATGCTTTCTTTTCCTGTTCATAGGGACGGGCTGCCAACTCCTGCAATTGTTTGCCGAGTTCCCGCAAAATCTTTTTGTCATGTTCTGAAACGACACATTGTTCTTTGGGCCAGCCATGTACCATCAAATTGCCGCCTTGCCCTTGGTCAATGCGGTTTTCGCCTACAAATTCATCTACTTTCATAATTAATCTTTTCCTTTCTCATAATCGTATCAGATTTTTCATCCCATTCCGCCATTCCCGCAAAATTGCACCTGCGGGAATGACCGGGAGCAGTTTTATTCCTTTTTTACACCATAGATGCCAGCCCAAGCGGTGAGAACAGCCAATATACGGCAAGCATACAGATAAAGCACAGGATACATGCTGGTTTTGCATATTTCCATGGTGTCAAATCAACAGCGCCAACATCTTCTAACACAAAATCGGTATCACGTGGTTTCAGTTTGCCGACAATGACCATAATCATCATATCTACAATAAAGAGGACGGATAAAATCCATAAGTAATGCACATTGACGCCAAAACGCGGCAGCAAATGGCTTAACGCATACAGAATAACATGGGAAACCAAAGTCACCTTTGGTGCAAGCGCCGGGATGCGCTTGGAATAAAACCCACATAAAACGGTTGCAAGAATTGGCATGGAATAGAAGCCAAAGCAATCTTGCAGGAAGTCATACAAACCGCTGGGCGCATTGATTACAAACGGCGCCACACAAATCGCAATAATTGCCAAACCCGTACCAAACCGCTGCCCGATTTTCACCAAATGCTTATCATCGCAGGTTTTATTAAACATCGGACGATGGAAGTCCAAGGTATATAAAGTAACACAGCTATTAAGTGCAGAGTTAAACGAGGACAGGATTGCACCAAACAGCACTGCCGCAAAGAACCCAAGCAGCCAACCAGGAATAACTTTTGCAACCAGCATTGGGTATGCAGCGTCTGTGTTATCCATCAGCCCTTCGCCAAAGAAACGATATGCCAGCAAGCCGCAAATAGTGATAAAGAATGGGTCAACCAGCTTGAGGAAACCGGTGAAAATAGCGCCTTTCTGGGAATGCGCCAGGCTTTTGCCTGCCAGTGCGCGCTGGATAATGGATTGGTTTGTACACCAATAGAACAGGTTATTAAACGTCATGCCTAAAAACAGCACTGGCCACGGGATCATTGGCGGCAGGGAATCTGCTGGGTTAATCGAATTGAATTTTTCTGCTGGTACATTGGTGACAAAATCCTTGATGCCTGCAAAAAAGCTGCCATTGCCCATGATGCTGATGGCGAGGATTGGCACCAGGAACC
Organism: uncultured Butyricicoccus sp.; assembly: GCA_910584935.1. GTDB lineage: Bacteria > Bacillota > Clostridia > Oscillospirales > Butyricicoccaceae > Butyricicoccus_B. The sequence goes on from CAJUDU010000010.1 coordinate 49,880, forward strand.
CGCCAACCAGCAGCCCGACGCCATTGATGGTATCCGATACGGCAACGGCTTTCAGCCCGCCGAAAATCGCGTAAATCGCGCCAACTAAGCCAATGCCAAAACAAAGGATTGCAATGGTTTGGAATTGTGTCAGCCCTAATAGCTGATCCAAGTTAAAAATACGGTTGAATGCCAAAGCACCGGAATATAAAACGGTGGGCAGGTAGGTCAGCAGATAGCCCAACAAGAACAGGAATGAAATAATGCGCTTTACTGTGGAATCATACCGCTGTTCCAAAAATTCTGGAATTGTTGTAATGCCAGCTTTCAAATAGCGCGGCAAAAATATCATTGCCAGGCAAAGCAATGCAAAACTTGCACTGACTGACCAGTTCATTGCCCCCATATTGGTTGCGTAACTTTGCCCGGACTGCCCGACAAGCTGTTCTGTGGACAGGTTAGTCAGTTCCAAAGAACCGGCGATAACCAGCCCAGTCAGTCCACGCCCCGCGAGGAAATACCCTTCCTGTGTATCTAATTTATCATCACGTGTTTTCAGCCATGCAACCACGGCAACAAAAATCGTAAACCCCACAAAGGTAATTACGGTAAACATTATGTGCCTCCTACTTTCTCTTTTTGTGCCAAGGCGCCTTGGCTTTTCTTTGGGACCCTGTGCTGATAGAATAACACAACAAATGGGGCAAACGCAAACCATGAATATGACAAAAACATACAGTCTTGTGCAATCTGACAATATCTTTTGCCCAGTGGAATCCCACAAAATGCAGCTGGGGTGATAGCGGATTTTTGACACGGCAGCAGATATTTGCGTAAAAGCTTAGAAATATGCGCATGATACTTGCTATACTGCCGAAAAAGTGATAAAATTCGTTTTTTCCTGCCAAAAAAGATGATTGCTTTTCTAAAGTATTTCACGCGTTTTAGCGTTGTAATCACGGTCAGCAAATGTTATAATACCCCCAACCGGCGCAGGGAAAAAGGAGGCGGGTGCAATTATGTATCCATACCGAGAAAGCGGCGTATTGCCTGGTTCAGAAATTTATTTTAATACGATTGGCACGCATACGCGGGAGCTGTTTTTATATATTAACTGTTGTGGACATTATTTCTGTGAATATGGTTATCGGGTGCGGCGAGAATCCATGGACAGTCTGTTGTTAATCCTGGTGGAAAAAGGCGAGCTGCGGCTGGATTACCAAGGCATACATTATACCATACCGCAAGGGGATATGCTTTTACTGGATGGCTCCCTACCACAGTATTATGATACGGCGGAATATGCGGAATTTTTCTGGATGCATTTTGCCGGGCTGAACTGTTTTGAATTATGTGCTTATTTGACCCGTACCCATGGCAGTGTGGTTTATCATTCCGCCAAAGTATCTGCGCTTGTCCATGAATTGGTTTCACAATTTGCCACCAACCAGCGCATCAATGAATCCGAACATTCCCGGCTGCTTTATAGTATTTTGTGTTATTTGGTCTCTGCGGCAGCCCCCAACAATGAAGCAGAATATGCAGAAAAAAACGCGGTACAACAAGTTGTGAAATATATCCAAACCCACCTTGCTGAAAACCTGAGCCTCAAACGAATTGCCGCGGAAGTCCACCTGAGCCAATCCCATTTAATCCGCTTGTTCCGCGCGGAACTGCACTATTCCCCACATGAATATATTGTACTGATGCGGATGGACAGGGCAAAATATTTGTTAAAAAGTACAGATTTCCCGATTAAAATGATTGCAAGTGAAGTCGGATATGGTTCAGAATCCAGTTTTATCGGCGCATTTACAGATAAAGTTGGGATTTCCCCGCGCAAATTCCGGGAACTGCCGCTTGGATGAGGGCATTTCCGCACAAAAAAATCCCCCTTGGGACGCAGGGCATTGCCTGCACCAAGGGGGATTCTATTCATTGGATTTTTAACGCCGCAATATGCTTACTTCGCAGCCTTTGCAGCCTTAATTGCTTCAATCATCAGCGGAACAACTTTA
>CAJUDU010000011.1 GCA_910584935.1 uncultured Butyricicoccus sp.
TTGTATCATGTTTCGATTGCATGTGATTTGAGAGGAGCTTTAATCAGTGGTTCCCATATTTTCCCATACTATGAACAAGACCTTGCCGCAAACCGCATTGATGATGAACGCGCCAATGATTTGCTTGGTTCATTCCTTGCCAAATGTAATGAGCGCATTTGCACCGATACGAAAAAGTGGGAAAATCATTATGATTTTGGTTTGTTTTCACAAGGCGTGCCGCTGTCTTATTCCACTGGTACGGAAGAATCTGGCGGGCATGAATCCGGCGGTTATGATATCCGTGCGTTAAGTTATCAGGAAAATGAAAGCATTGACAGCGACGCCAACTTTAACTTTGGGCAATCCGGTAACGATTGGCTGATGAATATGATTATTGGCGGCGTGCGCCGTGATGGTGAAGATGGTACCAATGAAGTCACATACAAACTGCTGCGCCTGCGTTTTGAAATGGGGCTGCTGATGCCAACGTTATCCGTCCGTGTTTCCAGCAAAGCACCCGCACGGCTATGGCGGGAATTGGCGCTTTGCCTGCGTCACTGCGAAGGGGAACCGGCAATTTATAATGATGATGCCATTATCCCAGGGTTTGTTGATATTGGCGTACCGGTGGAAGATGCCCGCGATTATTCCAATGATGGCTGCTGGGAAACCCTAATCCCAGGCAAAAGCTATTTCAGCTATGCGCATATTATGAACCTGCGCTGTTTGGAATGGGTATTCACCCGCGGCGTAACCTTGATGACAGGCGAAACAGAAGGTGTGGACACTGGTGCATTGGATGCGCTGACCGATTTTGAGAAATTCTATGCCGCATACCGCACCCAGGTGAACAGCCAAATTGATTTGCAGGTGAACCGCCGTTTGGAAAATCTTGGGATGTCTGAAATGATTGCGCCAGACCCGCTGATGTCCACTTTGATGGATGGTTGCATTGAAAAAGGGCGCGATATGACCGCTGCCAATATTCTGCCGTATACGTTCCATTTGCTGCTGATTACGGGGCTTTCCAATGTTGTTGATTCGCTATGTGCTGTGAAAAAACTGGTTTATGATGACCATGCCGCAACACTGGAAGATTTCCGCGACGCCATTGCGCATAACTGGGAAGGTTGTGAAAAACTGCGCCTGCTGGCGCTGAATAAAGTGCCGAAATACGGCAATGATGATGATTTTGCCGATGATATGTTAGCGCGTGTACTCAAGGATTTTGAAAATGCTTGCCTTGCATGGCGATTCAAACAGGATAAATTAATGCTGCCTGCTGGCATTGGCACATTTGAAAACTATGCGGCATTGGGCCGCAACTTGAGCGCCAGCCCGGATGGGCGCGGCGCGGGCGAAGCGCTTGCGCCAAACTATTCGCCAACGCCTGGCGTTGATGTGAATGGCCCTACCGCTGTGATAAAAAGCGCAACCCGTCCGGATTTGATGCGGTATTTCTGTGGCTGCCCGCTGGATATTTCACTAAATGCCAATGAATATTTGGGTGAAGCTGGTGTGACACGTATGGAAGGCATTATCCGTTCTTTCTGTGCGCTAGGCGGGCAAATTGGCACTATTACAACCACCAGCGTGGAAGAACTGAAAGACGCGGTTGTCCATCCGGAAAAACATAAAAATCTGAAAGTTCGTATGGGTGGATTGTCCGCATATTTCATTGCGATGTCTGCTGTACAGCAGCAAAATATTATCCAGCGCTTTGCTAAAGGCGCAGTGATTAAGTAAATGGGAGGCTGGAGCGATGACAACCGCGCTTGTTGCGAACCTTCAAAAATGCTGCGTTTATGATGGGCCAGGGCTGCGCACGGTTGTATTTTTAATGGGCTGTCCATTGCGCTGCAAATGGTGTCAAAACCCAGAGAATTTAGCGTCACAGCCGGTCATTTTATATGACCCAGAAAAATGTACTTTCTGTGGAAATTGCTTGCCGCATTGTGAAAAACAATGCGGCAGCTTGACAACTGAAGGGTTGTTGTTTGACCGCGATGCCTGCATTGGCTGTGGGATATGTACAACATATTGCTATACAGAAGCACGGACATTATGCGGCAAACGCTGTTCTGTGCAGCAAGTTTATGACGCTGTGATGCGCGATCAGGTCTTTTACCGAACCAGCGGCGGCGGCGTCACCTTAAGCGGCGGTGAACCCTCTATGCACGCGGAATTTTGCATTGCCTTATTCCGAATGCTGCGTGAAGCTGGTATCCATACAGCCATGGAAACCTGTGGATTTTGCCAGCCCAATACCATGCTGCGGATTGCCGAACATACAGATTTATTTTTGTATGATTTCAAAGCATTTTCAGAAGAGATACATTTCAAATGGACAGGGCAATCCAATATGCAAATCAAAGAGAATTTGGAAAACCTATATGCGCTTGGCAAGAAAATCATCATCCGAATCCCGCTTATCCCCGGGGTCAATGATGGGGCGGAATTCCAGCGTATGATGGTATATTTATCCGCATTAAAAGGGCTAAAAAGACTGCATATCCTACCATTCCATCAGGTTGGCGCGTCAAAATATATCCTTTCCAATCAGATATATGAGCTAGAGGATATGGCGGAATGCAGTATGGAATATGCGCAGGTTCATGCGGAAACTGCGCAAAAGTATGGTTTTGATGTTAATATTGGCGGCTGGGATGCTGGGACAGCATCCCATGCAGGATGACCCCTAAATAAGTGACAGGATTTTAGGAAGGATAGGGTAACTATGAAAAAATTTAAATTATTTATAGGTAATGAATGGATAGACGCGGAAAATGGGAAAACATTCCTCACCAGCAACCCTTGTACCGGCAAGCCCATTGCCGAAATGGCGTATGCTTCTAAAGCGGATACACAAAAGGCAATCGCGGCAGCAGATGCGGCATTCCGTTCAGGTTGTTGGTCTGGGCTGGATACCGAAACACGCGGCAAATATCTGCACCATGTTGCCGATATTTTGGAACGCCGGTTGGAGGAATTTGCGCAGTGGGAAGCCATGGATACTGGCAAACCCATCCGGGAAACCCGTACCATTGATATCCCATTGGCTGTGCGTGCGTTCCATTTCCATGCGGATAATATGAAAGCACTGAATGGCAAAGTCATTCCAGTCCCTGGGCAGCCACTGTTTGATTATACCACTTATGAACCATATGGCGTGGTTGGCAGTATTGCGCCATGGAATTTCCCGCTGCATTTATTAACCCGTTCCATTGGCGCGGCACTGGCTGCTGGCAATACTGTTGTTTGCAAAGCCGCAACCTTAACACCAGTGACAGCGCAAATGCTTGCCGAAGTCTTTTTAGAAGCAGGCATTCCCGCAGGGGTTTATAACGTTGTTTCTGGCTCTGGCGGCGTTGTCGGTGAAGAATTGTTGGCAAATGACCATGTTGCGATGGTAGCGCTGACCGGTTCGGAAGAAGTTGGGCGCCGTTTGATGACAGCATCCGCACAAGCAAAACGGATCAAACCGCTTTCGCTGGAACTCGGCGGCAAAAGCCCCATTATTGTGGAACCTGACTGCGATATGAATGGTGCGTTAAACTCTGTGATTTTAGGATTCTGTATGAATCAAGGTGAAGTTTGTGTATCAACTTCCCGCTTGCTGCTGCATGATGCAATCTATGATGAATTTATGGAGAAATTAGTGAAACGGGTACAGACCATCAGGATTGGCGATTGTTTGGATGACCAGACCCAGATGGGTTCCCTGATTAGCCGGGAACATCGTGACACGGTGCATGGTTTTGTAGAACGTGCGCTTGCGGCAGGTGGTAAACTGGTATGTGGCGGCAAAATGCTGACTGAACCGCCATATGAAAATGGCAGTTATTATCCGCCAACGATTATTGAACAGGTTACACCAGATATGGAACTGTTCCAAGAAGAAGTTTTTGGCCCAGTGCTTGCTGTAACACGGTATAGAACATTAGAAGAAGCGGTTGCACTGGCAAACGCAACCCGTTTTGCGTTAGGGGCATCAATTTTTACAGAGAATATCCGTAAAATGTATTGGTTAGCGGAAAAGGTTGACGCAGGCACGATGTGGATGAACTGTGCAACCAAATCAAATATTGAAACGCCATTTGGTGGCAACCGCAACAGCGGGCTTGGACGTGAAGATGGTGTCGAAGGACTGCTGGAATATTTGAAGGTAAAGAATCATATCTGGTACATGGGTGCAGCATATGATAATTTTTTCGATATGGAAAATGACTGTTAATATAAAAGAAAAGTTCTTTCTGGAATAGGGCAGAAGCGGTAAAAGCCGCATTTATGATCTAAAAATATATCCCAATTAAAGCATAAAACAAAACCCGCAGGGCTGAATGTACAGCCCCGCGGGTTTTTGCGTCCTGGGATTCCTGCGAAAGCAGGAGCCAGGCTGGAGAAAAGATGAAGTAAGAGCTTATTTGCGGCGTTTCTTGGTCTGTGTATCGAACCATACAGCAGCAACCAGGATAAGTCCTTTTACAATAAACTGCCAGTAAGCATCCAGGTTCATCATGGACATACCATTGTCGATAGACATCATGATAACCGCGCCCAGGATAGCGCCAGAAACTTTACCAACGCCGCCTGACATGGATGTACCGCCAATAACCGCAGAGGCAATCGCATCAAGTTCGTAGTTGCCGTTTGCAGCCTGTGCAGTACCGCCGTTCAAACGCGCAGTGTAGATAACTGCTGCAACTGCGCAAAGCAGACCGTTGAGGCAATAAACAATCGTCAGGTTTTTCTTGACATTGATACCAGCGTATTGTGCAGCAGCTTCGTTACCGCCGATTGCATAAACGCTGCGCCCAAAAGTGGTTTTTTGAGAAATAAAGGTGAAAATGACAACGACAATTGCCATAACCAGAACCGGAATCGGGATGCCTTTGAAATCGTTAAGTACCCATACAGCCGCAGCAATCAGTGCGGAGAACACACCCCAGCGGATGAACATTTCCGCAGAGCTTTCATTCAGGCTGCCATATTTCTGTTTTGCACGGCGGCTGCTCAGTTCGCTCAGCAGCAGGCAGATAATTGCAATCCCTGCCAAAATCCAGCCGAACATCGGCACAACATACTGTGTGCCCCAGAATTTATAGGATTCCTGGAACGGTGCGATGGTCTGACCACCAGTGACTGCCAGCATACCGCCGCGGAAGATGAGCTGTGCGCCCAAGGTAACGATAAACGGTGCAATGCCAGTGTAAGCGATAATCGCGCCTTCTGCAATACCGATGATGATGCCAAGCAGCAAGCCAAGTGCGATGGTAACCGGTGTGGACATACCCCACCATACCTGGAACACCGCCATCATACAGCCGATAAAGCCCATGGTCATACCAGCGGACAGGTCAATACCGCCGGTAACGATAACAAGTGTCATGCCGACGCCCATAACGCCGGTGAACGCTGCCTGACGGATAAGGTTAGACAGGTTACGTGTTGTGATAAAGCTGCCGCCTGTGGTAGCTGTAAATGCGATCCAGAGGATAATCAGTACGAGGATCATTGTCAGGGTACGGATATCTATTTTCTGGCTTAGTTTCTTTTTTTCCATTGTTTAACCCCTCCCTACTGCTGCGCGCATCAGGATTTCCTGTGTCGCGTCCTTTACGTCAAATTCGCCGGTGATTTCTCCGCCTGCAACTGTTAAAATACGGTCGCTCATACCCAAAATTTCTTCCATTTCAGAAGAAATCATGATGATAATAACGCCTTTTTCAACCAGGTCATTCATAATCTTATAGATTTCATATTTTGCGCCGACGTCGATGCCGCGGGTCGGCTCATCAAGGATAATAATTTTCGGGTCGCTCATCAGTGCTTTGGCCAGGACGACTTTTTGCTGGTTGCCGCCGGACAGCGTATTGACAGCAACATCAATACTCGGTGTTTTAGTGCGGATTTCCTTTACGTATTTTGTGGTATATGCAACTTCCGCGTCATCGTTCAAAATGCCGAATTTCGATACTTTATCCAGCGAGGACAAGGTTGTGTTTTCCTTGATGCTCATAATCAGGTTAAGACCAAGTTTTTTACGGTCTTCACTGACGATAAAGTAGCCAGCTTTCAGCGCGTCCATTGGGTGGCGGATATCCACCTTTTGTCCGTCAATGAACACTTCACCTTCGCCTTTGGTGCGGAATGCACCATAAACCGCGGTAAACAGCTCAGTACGCCCAGCACCCATCAAGCCGCTGATGCCAAGAATTTCGCCGCGGTATGCTTTCAAGCTGATATTGTTCAGCAGGTTGCGCCCTGGAATATCCGGGTGCGGGACAGTATAATTGCGGATTTCAAACCCGACTTCGCCGCGGGTATGCGGTACACGTGGGAACAGGTTGGTCATTTCACGGCCAACCATCAGCGAAATCATATCATCCTTGGACATTTTGGATTTCGGGCGGGTTTCGATGGTCTGCCCATCACGCAAAATGGTGATATCGTCACACAAACGCATGATTTCATCCAAACGGTGGGAGATATAAATGCAGGTAACGCCGTCTGAACGCAGCTTGTCAACCAAATCCAGCAGGATATCAACTTCGGCTTCGGTCAATGCCGCAGTTGGTTCGTCAAGCAGCAACAGTTTTACATCACGCGCCAATGCCTTGGCAATTTCGACCATTTGCTGCTGGCCGACGCCTAGGTTGCGCACCATTTCTTCTGGGTTCACGTTAAGACCGACTTCCTGGAGCAGTTTGCGGCAGCGCTCGTGCTGCTCGTCAAAGTCGATGACGCCCATTTTATTGGGCTGGTTATTGATAAAAACGTTTTCCGCAATGCTCATATCCGGAATCAGGTTCATTTCCTGATGGATACAAACAATGCCGGCTTTTTCAACATCGCGGATGGTTCTAAACTTGCACTGCTGCCCATCAAAACTTACCGTGCCATCATATGTACCATATGGGTATACGCCGCAGATGACTTTGATAAGCGTGGACTTGCCTGCGCCGTTTTCGCCGACCAGCGCATGAACGTGCCCACGTTCCACACTGAACGTGACGTTATCCAACGCCTTGACGCCCGGGAAAACCTTCGTTATATTTTGCAGCTGCAAAATATAATCAGACATAATATACACCCCCAGATTCTACAAAAATTCCTTCTCTTCTTCCCTAAAAAGGGTTCAAAAAGGGCGGGGCACATAGCTGCCCGATGCAACTGTGCACCCCGCACCGATTTGGTTTTTAATTATTCAGCTGCTGGCCACTGATCCTTCGGGATATTTGCATAAACATCTTCGAGAGAATGGAAGCTGTCGCGCTTGACAATAATATCATAGATGTTGTCCTTGGTTACCGCTTCAACGTCAACGGTGAAGGAATCAACGTCTTTCTGGTTGTTGTTCAGCGTAGTCCATGTGCCAAGGCTGGAGTCAACGCCAGCTTTTGGATCCTGACCGGTTGCAATTGCAACAGCCAGTTCACAAGCTGCCTGGTTCAGCGGCGCCAGTGGTTTGTAAACGGTACCGGTCTGGGTGCCTTCTACGATACGCTGGCAAGCTGCAAGGTCAGCGTCCTGACCACAGATCGGAACCTTGCCGTCAAGACCCTGTGCTGCAAGTGCCTGCACAGCGCCGCCGCAGGTGCCGTCGTTGGAAGCAATAACGCCCTGTACGTCGTTTGCTGCTGTGGTCAAACCATTTTCAGTGTGCTTGAGGGCTTCGTTCGGGTCCCAGCCTTTGCACCACTGTTCGGTAACGATTTCAATGTCACCACTGTCGATCAGCGGCTGGAGGACATCCTTCTGGCCATCAGCAACAAGGTGTGCGTTGTTATCTTCTGGTGCGCCCTTCAGCCAAATGTATTTGCCCTTTGGCGCTGCCTGGGTAACAAACTGTGCTTCAACCTGACCAACTTTGAAAGAGTCAAATGTGACATAATAGTCAAGGTCAGCGTTCATGATAAAGCGGTCATATGCGACAACTTTAACGCCTGCGTCATGTGCAGATTCAACGATTGGGCTGGCTGCTTCCGCGTCAAGGGACTGGATAATCAGCACGTCAATGCCCTGGTTCAGCAGGTTTTCACACTGGGAAACCTGTTTGTTTGCGTCGTTATTTGCAACCTGGGTATTCAGCTTAAAGCCTTTGTCCTTTGCATATTCCTCGAACATTTTCAGTTCGCGGTTCCAGCGTTCTTCTGTGGTGTTGCCGATGGACAAGCCGACAACGATGTCCTTGACATCCTTGGCTTCGCCGCCGCCACCGTTGCCGGAGCCGCTTGCGTCACCGCCACCGCTGCTGCTGGTGGTGCATGCTGTCATGGACAGCGCCATTGCCGCTGTTACCAGAGCTGCTAATAATCTTCTCTTCTTCATTTCTTCTCCTCCTTGAAATAAAGTGGCTTCTCTCTATACAAACCGGTTTTGCTGCCGGCCTATATACCGCAAAAAGGCATAAAATACACTGCATATCTTGCTATATGGGCGGATAAGCTGTGTGCGGTGGTTGTGATTTTGACAGTTTTGCCGCAATCAAACCAAACCATTTTTATGCGCCTTATCCAAGTCGATGTACACATTATACCATCCGCCCACGCGAAAAACCATTAAAATATTGCTGTCTTTTTGTGAATCCCATTGATATCTTGTGCAGTTTTTCGGACGGATTTAATCATCCGCAAGATTACGAAATCGCGAAAACCTTTTGAAAAACCGCTTTACAATAGGCAAAAAAGTTTGTTCTTTCGGGCATTTACTGTCAGTGTCCGCCTCTTGCCAGCGATTTTGTGTGCTTTCATTTTTTGCACAGGTCATTTTTTTCTTATTTTTCTTGCGATTATGCGAACGGGTTCTCTGTCGGGTAAGGTAAGGATGCAGGCTGGTTGTAAGCGATATCCGCGATACCCAGATATTTAAACACTTCAAACAGCGCCTTGCCATAATGTCCGAACGCAACAGCGCCATGATGTGGATACTGCTTTTCAATCAGGACATGGCGATAGAAACGGTTCATTTCCGGGATGGCAAACACACCGATAGAGCCAAAGGAACGGGTTGGCACATCAAGAATTTCGCCCTGGGCGATATACGCGCGCAAGCTGGTGGACGCGGTGGACTGCAAACGGTAGAATGTGATATCGCCTGCTTTGATATCGCCTTCCATGGTGCCGCGGGTGATATCGGGTTCTGGCAGTTCAGGTTCAAGCTGGCGTTTCATGATAAGCTGATAGCCCATATGCGGGTTTTTCAGCAGGGAAGAACAAGTATTGCCGCAATGGAAGCCCATAAAGGTTTCATTCAGGCGGTAATCTGCTTTGCCCTTGATATCCTCATGATAAATCTGCGCAGGAACCGAGTTATTGATGTCCAGCAGGGTTACTGGTGCGCCAGAAATGCAAATGCCGATATATTCACTCAGTGCGCCATAAATATCGACTTCACAGGAAATCGGGATGCCACGGCCGGTAAAACGGGAATTGACATAACAGGGAACAAAGCCAAATTCAGTTTGGAACGCAGGCCAGCATTTGTTGGCAAATGCGGCATATTTGGAACAGCCAAGGTTATCGCGCATCCAGTCTTCGAGGGTCAGTTCATATTGTGCAAGGCGGGGCAAAACGCCTGCATATGGGTTATCCGAACCCAATTCGGCTGCCATTTCTTCTGCTTTCGCCGCAATGCGTGGGTCATCCTTATGGGCATTGTAGGCAACCAGCAAATCCAGTTCAGAATGTTCTTCTACGGCAACACCAAGGTCATAAAGTGCCTTAATTGGCGCATTGCAGGCAAGGAAATCATTCGGGCGGGGGCCAAAAGCAAAGATTTTCAGCCCGGAAAGCCCAACCAGCGCGGTTGCAATCGGGACAAATTCCCGGATTTGGTCTGCCACTTCGGCTGCTGTGCCGCAAGGGTATTCTGGGATATATACCCGCTTGCCGCGCAGGCCAAGGTTATAAGACGCATTTAGCATACCGCAGTAAGCGTCGCCGCGCCCATTGTGCAAATCGCCATCGCCCTCCGCGGCAGAGGTGTACATAATCGGGCCATCGAACATATCCGCAATCATGGTTTCTGGGGTTTCTGGGCCAAAGTTGCCCAAAAAGACACACAACGCATTGACACCAGCCGCTTTTACATCGTCGACAGCCTTTTTTGCATCCAGTTCATTTTCCACGCATACGGGGCATTCATACAGCCCTTCGCCATAAGCCGCAACGATATTATGGCGGCGTTTTTCCGAAAGTGAAATCGGGAAACACCCACGGCTTACCGAAATAATTCCCATCTTCATTTCAGGAATATTTGTTAACATAAAATTGCTCCTCCTTTATATGCCCCGCTCAGCAATTAGCCTGCGGATATCAATATTTTCACCTGTTAGACCAACCCATGCGCCGTCTGCCGCTTCGCTGGCATCCGGGTGGGCAATCAGCCATTTATTGCGGGCACGCAGCAAACGGTTTTCTGTAAATGTGCTGCCTACTGTAGGGGCATCGGTATTTGTTCCCTGCGGCAGTACAACGACAACGCGGAACCCTGCGCCCGGTGTGGCATCGCAAGGCGCATAATGCAGCGATGTTGCATAGACTTCCACAGCCGTACCAGCTGGGGCAAGGAAGGCTTCCACTTTGCTGGTATCCAGCTTATGGTCTGCGGTGATATCCTGCTGCTTTGCCAGCAGCAAGATAAAATCCTGCGCGCCGATATTGATTTCGCTGTCACGGTGGTATTCCACACAATTTAGTTTGGTGTTGGTGCCATTGCAATAGCCTATTTGAATCGGCATCCCACCATATATTTCATCCCGCAGCATAGCATAGGATGAATCTGCTTCCAATGCCGCTTCGGAGGGTACATAAGTAACACTATCTGTGGGGCGCAGGGTTTGGGCTTCCAACGTCCCCAATAAGCTGGAAAAGTCATACCCTTCAAGTACACGCCCATAAGCGGCAAACGCAGGGTCTTTGACGGATAAAATTTTCATGATGCGAAACGGCCTCCTTTATAAAGCTGCCAGTGCATGGAACTGCTCACGCAGGGCAGGGTATAACTGCTGATAACGTGCATAATAAGCATCATATTGGGCTGTATTTTGTGGGATTGGCGGCTGTGATGGATTGACTGCAATGAGTTTGCGGCAGCCTTCTTCCACCGAGGCGTAAACGCCTGCGCCAACGCCTGCCAGAATGGCTACGCCAAGGGCAGGGCCTTCCCGGCTGACCGTGGTTGCAACCGGGCAATCCAAAATATCCGCCATCATTTGCCGCCATAGCGGGGATGTCCCACCGCCGCCACAGGCAAGGATTTCGGTTGGCTGCACACCCATTTCCGTAAGGATACCTGCACAGTCGCGCAAGCTGAAAGTAACACCCTCCATGACAGCCCGCAGCAAATCATAACGGGTGTGCATCCCGGAAAGCCCAAAGAATACGCCGCGGCAATCCGGGTCAAGATGCGGGGTGCGTTCGCCCATCAAATATGGCAGATAAATGAGGCGGTTAGAACCAATCGGCACAGATTCCGCAGCCTTGTCCAATAAAATATAGCTGTCAACACCTTGTTTTTCGGCTTGCTGCATATCCATACCACAGAAATTATCCCGGTACCATTTGAGTGATTGCCCTGCTGCCAGTGTGACACCCATCACATGCCATGCACCTGGCACAGCACAGCAGAAAGTATGCACCCGTCCGCCAGGGTCAATGGATAATTTGCTGGTATGCGCAAAGACAACACCAGATGTGCCAATGGTTGCAAACGCTTTGCCATCCTCAACAACACCTGTGCCGACTGCTGCCGCCGCGTTATCGCCAGCGCCGCCAACGACGGGGGTGCCTGCGGCAAGACCAGTTAAGGCGGCTGCCTCTGCTGTAATGGTGCCTGTGATTTCTGGGCTTTCATAAACCTTTGCCAGCAGTGTTTTGTCGATTCCCAGTTTTTCCAGCACTTCATCTGACCAGCAGCGGTTTGGCACATCCAGCAGTCCCATGCCTGAAGCATCTGAAACTTCGGTAGCATAAACGCCGCACAGTTTGAAGCGGATATAATCCTTTGCCAAAAGGATATGCCTGCATTTTTCATAAATTTCCGGCTCATGGTTGCGTACCCATAGGATTTTACCAGCCGTAAAACCAGTCAGCGCCGGGTTTGCTGTGATTTCCAAGTAACGCTTTTTGCCTACACGGTTATGGATTTCTTCGCATTCGGCAGCAGTACGCCCATCACACCATAAGATAGCAGGGCGGAGCACCTCATTTTGTGCGTCCAGCATTACCAGCGAATGCATTTGCCCGGACAGCCCAATGCCACGCACCGCATCTGGTTGCGCGCCGCTTGCTGCAAGAACCGCACGAATGCCCCCGCAAACGGCGTCCCACCAATCTTCTGGGCGCTGTTCTGCCCAGCCGTTTTGCGGCTGGCTCATGGGATATTCCACGGTTTTAGAAGCCGCGGTATTGCCGTCTGTGTCAAACAAAACGGTTTTTGTCCCCGATGTGCCGATGTCAATACCAAGCAGATATTCCACTGTATGCACCTTCCTTCCTCATTTTCATGTTCTCTTTTGCAAAAATAGATACATATCTTTTGCAAAAGTGCTTTTCATATGTTGTGTTTATATCATATACTTTAGCCGTTTTTTTGTCAACAGGTATCATGCGATTTGAACAAATTTCAGCGTATCCCACAAATTCACGTATGTTTTTCCGGTAATCTAAACAATAGCATTTGACGTAAAAGGCGGTTTTTTTGATATAAGCAGACGAAAATCCACCGATGAAAAAAGTCCAGTGGTATGATATCGCCGCTTAGATTCTGCAGATTTTTGACTTCAGTATATCAACTGATGTTGACAATATTAAGCGTGATATTGTATAATAGGTACAAGCAATACGGCAAAGCCTTGGACGAAAGTGAATAAGCAAATTTTTAGCCAGTTGCTGGACAAAAAATAAGCTATCTTTTCATATTCCTCTCGCGGCATGATTTTGATGATGATTTGCATATCAATACTCAAAGCAGTTTTAAGTATGTATTACAACAATCGTTTGTTTTTCTCATGTGCAGGCTGAAAAAAACGTTAGGACACTGCGTAACGCTGTTATGCCTAGTTGTGTTGCACCACCAATATAAGGGAGGGTCGGGATTCCTGTCCTCCATATTTTTATCCCCCATATCTTGCCGGACGGCAACAGCAATGCTGTTTTATTGATTGCGTCTTGGAATTTTTATAAGTTGGTTGCTTGATAACCAGTTACCCCTCGTGATAATGCATACCACGCTTGTGAAAACAGTCAATCAGAACAGGGCTTTGCCGGACGCTGGAATACACTTCACCATCAGCAGCCCTGGGCGGGTGCAGAATATAGCACTTCCCCCTTTCAGATGCGGACGCAGGCAGCCAAAGCCCGCGCTTTTTTTATTTTAGGAGGGATTATGGAACAAAAGCTGAAATTATATGGCTTTAATAACCTGACCAAGGCATTGAGCTTTAATATTTATGATGTTTGCTATGCCAAAACCCCACGAGAACAAAAAGATTATATCGCTTATATTGATGAGCAGTATAATTCCGAACGCCTAACGCATATCCTCACCACACTGACTGATATGATTGGCGCAAATGTGCTCAATATCTCAAAGCAGGATTTTGACCCGCAAGGTGCATCAGCCACACTGCTGATTGCAGAACCAACGATGGTGCCAGTAGGGGAAACGCAGGTTGCCCATTTGGATAAAAGCCATGTCACAGTGCATACTTATCCGGAATACCATCCGGAAACCTGCCTTGCTACATTCCGAGTGGATATTGATGTGGCAACCTGCGGTGAAATCACGCCGCTGTCTACCCTTGATTATCTCATTGGTTCATTTGATTCGGATATCATTACTATGGATTACCGGGTGCGTGGCTTTACCCGCGATATGGATGGCAAAAAACTGTTCCTTGACCATGCCATTAAATCCATCCAGGATTATATTGCACAGCAAACCCTTTTGCGATATGACGCGGTGGATATGAATGTATATGCCTCGAATTTATTCCATACCCGTATGATGATTAAAGAAATTGATTTGCAAAATTACCTGTTTAAAACTGATGCCTATGAATTGCCGCCGCGGGTACGGCTGGAAATTATGAATAATCTGCGCTGTGAAATGATTGAAATCTTTAGCGGGCGCAATGTTTATTAAAAAAGGAGGGGATTTTCCCATTGCCACAACAACGTGCGCCAATTTATGAAGCTTTAGACGCGTTCCGTCGGATGCGTATTGTGCCGTTTGATGTGCCTGGACATAAGCGGGGGCGCGGCAACCCTGAGCTGACCGCCTTGCTGGGTGAACAATGTGTTGGGATGGATGTCAATTCCATGAAGCCGCTGGATAATCTATGCCACCCAGTTTCGGTCATTCGTGAAGCCGAACAGCTTGCGGCGGACGCCTTTGGCGCCGCTCATGCCTTTTTGATGGTTGGCGGCACCACCTCGGCGGTGCAAAGCATGATTTTATCCGTGGCAGGGCGCGGGGATAAAATTATCCTGCCGCGCAATGTCCATCGCAGTGTGATGGGGGCAATGGTGCTGTGCGGCGCGGTGCCGGTTTATGTCAATCCTGAATGTGACGACCGCTTAGGCATCCCGCTGGGCATGGATTTGGGCGCGGTACAGGCGGCAATCCGCAAAAACCCGGATGCTAAAGCTGTGCTGGTCAATAACCCGACTTATTATGGTATTTGTTCGGATTTGCGGGGCATTATCCAGCTTGCCCATCAGCATGGGATGTATTGTCTTGCCGATGAAGCCCATGGCACGCATTTTTATTTTGGCGAAGGGCTGCCGCACGCGGCAATGCACGCGGGTGCAGATATGGCTGCGGTATCTATGCACAAATCAGGCGGCAGCCTGACCCAATCTTCCTTGCTGCTGACAGGCAGCGCCATGCCCGAAGGGCATGTGCGCCAAATTATCAACCTGACCCAAACCACCAGCGCATCTTATTTGCTGCTGTCCAGCTTGGATATTTCCCGCCGGAATTTGGCGCTGCGCGGCAAAGAAGCTTTTGCCAAAGTAGTGGAAATGGCAGAATATGCCCGTGCGGAAATCAATGCCATCGGCGGTTATTATGCCTATGCGCATGAGTTGGTCAACGGCAGCAGTATTTATGATTTTGATATCACCAAATTATCAGTCAATACCTTAGCTGTTGGGCTGGCAGGCATTGAAGTGTATGATTTATTGCGCGATGAATATGATATCCAGATTGAATTTGGCGATTTGGGCAATATCCTCGCGTATTTGTCCATTGGCGACCGCCCGCGTGAGATTGAACGTCTGGTCAGTGCGCTTGCAGAAATCCGCCGCCGTTTTGGGGGCAGTGGGCGTGCGCTCATGAAACAGGAATATTTAGAGCCACAGGTGGCAGTATCGCCGCAAGCGGCGTTTTATGCCCAAAAAGAATCCCTGCCTTTACAGCAAAGCGCTGGGCGGATATGCAGTGAATTTGTGATGTGTTACCCGCCTGGCATTCCGATTTTAGCGCCAGGTGAACGCATCACAAAAGATATCCTGGATTATATTGTCTATGCCAAAGAAAAAGGTTGTTCGATGACTGGGTCAGAAGACCCGGAAATTACACGCTTGAATGTGTTGAAAGGGGAGGGCTAATGGCATGGATTTTTGGTTCTCAGAGCAGCAAACCCCAGATGTAAAATTATCCATCCGAGTGGATAAGCAATTATACAGTAGTCAGAGTGATTTCCAACGCATTGATATTTTCGAGTCACCGGAATTTGGACGGTTTTTGACGCTGGATGGCTATATGATGCTGACCGAAAAGGATGAATTTATCTATCATGAAATGATTACCCATGTACCGCTTGCCGTACATCCGTATGTGCGGGATGTGCTGGTGATTGGTGCAGGGGATGGCGGCGTGATACGAGAGCTGGCGCGTTATCCTGAAATCCAGCATATTGATATGGTGGAAATAGACCGCCAAGTAGTGGAGGTTTGTAAAACATACCTGCCCAAAACAGCTTGCTGTTTGGATGACCCACGGCTGACAATCACCTATGAAGATGGGTTAAAATTCATCCGGCGCTGTCATAACTGTTATGATTTGATTATTGTGGATTCTACCGACCCATTTGGCCCCGGCGAGGGCTTATTTACCCGTGAATTTTACGGAAATTGTTATAAAGCGCTGCGGGATGATGGCATTATGATAAACCAGCATGAAAGCCCGTTTTATGCGCAGGATGCCACGGCTTGTCAGCGCGCTCATGCGCGCATTGTCGCGTCATTCCCGGTCAGCCGGGTGTATCAGGCGCATATCCCGACTTATCCTTCCGGGCATTGGCTGTTTGGCTTTGCGTCAAAGAAATACCATCCGCTAAAGGATTTGGATGCTGCCCGTTGGGATGCCCGTGGGTTAAACTGCCAGTATTATACCACCACACTGCACCGGGGTGCATTTTACCTGCCCGCCTATGTAGAGGAGTTGCTGAAAAATGTGGAAACCGAATACTGAAACCTTTTTGGCGTGTGACCATCCTTTTGAGGACGCAAAAGTGGTGCTGTTTGGTGCGCCATATGATTCCACAACATCATTCCGTCCCGGCGCACGCTTTGGGCCGCAGATAATCCGGTCAGAATCGGTTGGGCTAGAAACCTATTCCCCGTATATCAACATGGATTTGACTGAATGCAGGGTGCTTGATACTGGCGATTTAGAACTGCGATTTGGCTCGCCTGCGCCTGCGCTGGATGCGGTGGAAGCCTATGCTGCCGCGATTGCGGCACAGGAAAAAATCCCCTTTATGTTGGGTGGGGAACATTCATTAACACTTGGCGCGATACGCGCCTTGCACAAAGAATATCCAAATCTTGCTGTTCTCCAACTTGATGCCCATACGGATTTGCGGCAGGATTATCTTGGCGAACCGCTTTCTCATGCGTGTGTTATGCGGCGATGCTGGGAAATCGTCGGTGATGGCAACATTTATCAGTTAGGCATTCGTTCGGGTGATAAACCAGAATGGGAATTTGCCAAAGAACATACCATATTGCATCCATTTTCACTGGACAAACTGTATGAATGGGATGATTTATGCCATCAACCCGTTTATTTGACTGTGGATTTGGATGTCCTTGACCCATCCGTATTTCCGGGCACAGGCACGCCCGAACCTGGCGGCGTCAGTTTTGACGTATTGCGTCAGGCGATGACTAGGGCGTGTATGCTGTTTGATATTGTTGGCTGTGATGTGATGGAGCTAAGTCCACATTATGACCACAGCGGCATATCCACTGCGGCAGCGTGTAAAATTGTGCGTGAAATGCTGCTTGCGTTACATGACTAAAAAGGAGATTTGATGATTTTATGGGAAAAGCACTTATCATTGGCTGTGGCGGTGTTGCCAGCGTTGCAATTCATAAATGCTGTCAGAATAGCGATGTTTTTACGGAAATTTGCATTGCCAGCCGTACCAAGTCAAAATGTGACGCGTTAAAGGCAAAGCTGGAAGCTACAACCAAAACCCGCATTACCACCGAACAGGTGAATGCAGACCATGTGGATGAAGTGACTGCACTGATTCAAAAAGTAAAGCCAGATTTGGTGATGAATATTGCGTTGCCATATCAGGATTTAACGATTATGGATGCCTGCCTTGCCTGTGGCGTTAATTATATGGACACAGCAAATTATGAACCTGAAGATATCACTGACCCGGCATGGCGTACGGTTTATGAAAAGCGCTGCAAAGAACAAGGGTTTTCAGCATATTTTGATTATTCCTGGCAGTGGGCATACAAAGAAAAGTTTGAAAAGGCTGGATTAACCGCCTTACTTGGTTCTGGCTTTGACCCGGGTGTGACGCAAGCTTATTGCGCTTATGCGCAAAAGCATTTGTTTGACCGTATTGATACCATTGATATTTTGGACTGCAATGGCGGTGACCATGGTTATCCCTTTGCTACCAACTTTAATCCGGAAATCAATCTGCGCGAGGTTTCCGCGCCGGGTTCCTATTGGGAAAATGGCCATTGGGTGGAAATCCCGCCGATGTCTATCAAACGCGAATATGATTTTGCTGGCGTTGGGCAAAAAGATATGTATTTGCTGCATCATGAAGAAATTGAATCGTTGGCAAAAAATATCCCGGATGTACAGCGTATACGGTTCTTTATGACCTTTGGGCAAAGTTACCTGACCCATATGAAATGCCTGGAAAATGTCGGGCTGTTATCCACTGAACCAATTGATTATGAAGGGCATTCCATTGTGCCAATCCAGTTTCTGAAAGCACTATTGCCAGACCCGGCTTCTCTTGGCGCACGGACTGTCGGCAAAACCAATATCGGCTGTATTTTCACAGGCAAAAGGGATGGACAGGCAAAAACTGCTTATATTTATAACATTTGTGACCATCAGGCGTGTTATCGGGAAGTTGGTTCGCAGGCGATTTCTTATACCACTGGCGTACCGGCAATGGTTGGCGCAATGATGCTGCTGACCGGTAAATGGAATAAACCTGGCGTTTATACGGTGGAAGAATTTGACCCAGACCCATATATGGATGCCCTCAATCAATGGGGTTTGCCTTGGCAGATAAATCATGCGCCGGTGCTGGTAGATTAATGGCAGGGCAGTTTACAGATGGCGGCTTCCGCACGCCATATTATCTGATTGATGAAACCTTGCTGGTGCATAACTTGGAGATTTTACAGGATATTGCTCAGCAAACAGGCTGCAAAATCCTGCTTGCGCAAAAGGCATTTTCCATGTTCCGGGTTTATCCATTGCTGCGAAACTATCTGGCAGGTACAACCGCCAGCGGCTTATATGAAGCTCAGCTTGGGCATGAAGCCTTTGGCGGGGAAACCCATGTGTTTTGTCCGGCATACCGTGCGGATGAATTTGACCTGATTTTGCAGTATGCGGATGATATTGTGTTTAATTCTCCAGCGCAGGTGCGCAAATATGCGGCAAAAGCCCGCGCTGCGGGCAAATCGGTTGGGTTGCGGATAAACCCGGAGCATTCTACCCAAAAAGAGACGATTTATGACCCCTGCGCACCAGGTTCACGGCTTGGCACAACAGCAGCAAATTTTGATGAAACAATATTGCCGCTGCTGGATGGACTACATTTCCATACCCTTTGTGAACAGAACAGTCCAGATTTAGCATCAACATTTACCGCATTTGCGCAAAAGTTTGGCAAGTACCTGCATGGCATGAAATGGCTGAACTTAGGCGGCGGACATCATATCACCCGCCCGGATTATGACCGTCAGTTGCTGATTGATTTATTATGCCGGATTCAAAAAGAATACCAGGTACAGGTGTATTTGGAACCTGGGGAAGCTGTGGTATTAAATGCAGGGTTTTTGGTTGCCTCAGTGCTGGAAACTATGCGAAACAGCATGGATATTGCGATTTTAGACACTTCAGCGGCGTGCCATATGCCTGATGTATTAGAGATGCCATACCGCCCGCCGCTGCTTGGCAGCGGGCAGCCAGCGGAAAAGCCATATACCTACCGGCTGGGCGGGCCAACCTGTCTTGCCGGGGATATCATCGGGGATTATTCGTTTAACGCACCCTTACAAGAAGGACAGCGGCTTATCTTTCAGGACATGGCACTCTATACTATGGTGAAAAATAACACCTTCAATGGGATGCCATTGCCAGATATTATCCTAAAAAAACAGGACGGCACGTTTGAAACTGTCCGTTCATTTGGCTATCAGGATTTCAAAAATCGCCTATCTTAAAGAAAAAAGAAACACAGCCATGGCAGCATTGCCGCGCCATGGCTGTGTTTTTGTATTCAGATATCAGGCAGTATTTGGATGGCAGCGCCCAACAGTCTTGGCCCCACATAAGCGCCCAGCGTGCAGTCAATTTCACCCTCCAGGCAGTCGAGATAATCGGGGAACTGTGTTTGCATGGCTGTTTTGATTTGCTTTAGCGCCGCAGGCGCGCCGCCATGTGCAACCGCGATATTATATTGCCCATGGCCAGGGTAGTAGTCCCGCACCATCTGCACCATTTTTTCCATGGCAAGTTTACTGCCGCGGGCTTTGGCTTTGTTAATCAGCTCGCCATTGGGTGCAAATGAAATAATCGGTTTAATTTGCAGCAATGTGCCTGCTACAGCGGCAATTTTGCCAATGCGCCCGCCTTTTTGCAAAAATTCCAGTGTGTCCACACAGAAAAACACCTTCGTTTGGGCAATCAGCTTGGGCACAAGGCGCAAAAGCGCCCCCCAAGCATAGCCTTCCGTGATATATTTGGCAAGCTGTACCACAGTTAGTCCGGTACCGAGGGAACCGCTGCCGGAATCATAGGTGACGACTTCCAGCCCAACAAAATCCTGCCCAATCACCCTGACCATATTATGGGTACCACTTAGCCCGCCGGATAAATGCACAGCAATCACTTTTTCATACCCAGCCGCCTTGATTTGGCAAAACGTATCTTCAATCATGGCACCATCAGGCAGTGAGGTTTGTGGCATTTCTTCTTTTTGACGACGGTAGACCTCCGCAGGCTGGATGGTTACGCCGTCTAAAAATTCCCCATCATGGAAGCGCAGCTTCAATGGGATTACATAGATTGGATATTTTTTGCGCAATGCCGGAGGGATATCCGCACAAGAATCGGTGACGAGTGCAATGCGCTGCTGATTCAAACTTAACCACCCCTGCCTTTTGTATTATGTTTCTTCGTCATCATCTGGGTCGTAATAATATTGTGACGGCGGCGCGGCAGGACGCTGCACAGGCGCGGGGATTTTGGTGCCGAAAAAATCATACCATTGTCCGCATTCCTCACATTGCCATGCCAAAAGCCGGTCTTCTTCATTGCAGAAAATCTCATTCCCACAACTGCATGTCAGAATAAACATAAAAATAGCCTCTGTTTTTATTGATTTCCGATGTGACCCAACAGACTGGATACACGTGCTTCAAGCTGCTGCAATGTGCCATCATTGCATAAAACCGCATCATATTGATAATTTTCGACACCATCATCGGCATGGTTGCCCCATGCGCCCTGCGCGGGGCGGCGCACCAACAGGGTATAGCAGTCTTTACCTGCTGCCTGCCGGAATCGTTCGATTTCCTGCGGTTCCCGGATATGGACAAATAAGATTTCCGCGTCACTTTGCCGGAATGCAGCGAGCTGCTGCATACAGTAAGTAAACGATAAATCATTATATTCGGTAAAAACTTCTTTCAGCCGCGCCAACAGGCGGCGGGAAGCCGATGTTTTAACGCCATCCCAGCCCGCGGCTTTGGCAATGCGAACAATAGGCGTAATGGAAGAAATATTCCATACCCGGTATTGCCGCGCTGCAATTTCACAAACGGTATCTTTGCCCGCGCCACCGCTGCCGTTGATGATATAAACTCTTTTTTCCATAAAAAAGCCCTTTCCCAGCCTGTTTGGCGTTCAAATCATAAAGCCGCCGGTGGCGGCAATTGCCTGCCCAGTGACAAAAGAAGTATCCTCGGTACACAAACTGCGGATGAGCCGGGCAATTTCTTCAGGCTGTCCTAGCCGCCCAAGTGCGGTTTCTGCTGCCAGCGCATCCAGCGTGGCAGCATCATGGACAGCGTTCATATCGGTGTCAATGACTCCAGGCACAACACAGTTGGCGCGGATGCCGGAAAGCCCAAGTTCCTGTGCAAGCGATTTGGTCAGTCCAATAAGCGCGGCTTTAGACGCCGCATAATGGCTTTCGCAGGAAGCACCAGTCACGCCCCAAACCGAAGAAACGGTAACAATACAACCGCTTTTGTGGGCAACCATGCCGGGTAAAACGGCTTGGATTGCATAAAAAGCGCTATCCAAATTGTTAGCGAACATGGTGTGCCAGTCGTCATCGGTGAGGTCACAAAACATTTTCTGCTGAGCGATGCCAGCATTAGCAACCAGCGCATTCACGCCGCCAAAAGCGGCATGGATTTGCTCAAAACAGTGCTGTACTGCCGCATGGCAGGACATATCCCCTTGCAGCGCCAGCACCTGGGCGCCTTGGGCAGCGAGCTGCTGCACCAGCGCCGCCACATGGCTTTCAGACTGCCGGTAGGTAAAGGCAACCCGCCAGCCACAGCGGGCGAACTCCCGCACAGCGGCAGCGCCAATTCCACGGGAGCCGCCGGTAATCCAAACGGTTTTCATCACGATAAAAAATCCCCCTTTGTGCAAAAAGGCCGGCATTTTGCCGACCCTTTTCAGCGTCCGGTATGGATGTTTTTTTAGATGGCGACCGCCTGCTGTGCTTCAAACAAATCCTGGTTCAAATCTTTTTTACGGGATAAGCCTTCTTCAATGTCCAGGTCGGTAATGCGGTGATCTTCCAGCACAATGACACGGTTTGTTTTGCCATCCATCAGTGCGCGCACTGCAGCATATCCCATGCGGGTTGCCATAATGCGGTCTTGTGAGGTAGGCGAGCCGCCGCGTTGGATATGTCCTAAAATGGTCACACGGGTATCAACACCAGTGCTTTCATGGATGCGGTCAGCAACACTTTGTGCCGAGCCATAGCCCTCGGCAACAATAACAATATGGTGGTTTCTGCCTTTGATGCGCCCCATGCGCATTTTTTCAATGACATCGGTTTCAAAATCGATTTCGCGTTCGGGCAGCAGGGTAGCGGTTGCGCCAACGGCACAGCCGACATTCAGCGCCAAATGCCCAGCGCGCCGCCCCATCACTTCAACAACCGAACAGCGTTCATGGGACTGCATGGTGTCACGCAGGCGGTCAATACATTCCACGGCGGTATTGCAGGCAGTATCAAACCCAATGGTATAATCTGAGCAGACAATATCATTATCAATCGTGCCGGGCACGCCGATGCAAGGCACACCTTTGCGGCTAAGCGCCTGTGCGCCACGGAATGTGCCATCGCCGCCACAGCAAATCAGCCCATCAATGCCAAGGTATTTGCAGGTATCCGCCGCCTTTTGCAAGCCTTCTTCGGTCATCATTTCGGGACAGCGGGCGGTATACAGCATAGTACCGCCTTTGCGGATGATGCCATCCACACTGCGGGCAGCCATTTCGATGATATCGCCATTAATGAGGCCACTATAACCGCGGCGCACACCCAGTACAGAAATATTATTGGCAGAAGCGGTGCGCACCACTGCGCGGATTACTGCATTCATGCCAGGGGCATCGCCGCCGCTGGTGAGTACGCCAATACGCCGAATTGCTTTACTTTCCATTTTTATCCTCCCAACCATTCTATCAAGTAACCATTGTTTTCAGGAATAGCCTGCCTTGCAGGCAAAGTGATTTGGAAACCTCATAACCTTATTTCATTATAACATTATTTTCACCAAGAATAAACTGTAACCTACGCACAAGCTGCAAATTTTTCTGCACCCAGTTTTTGCGCGGTGCAAGCAGCCGTTTGCCTGAGCTTTCCACAAAAAACACCACAGGCATCCCGCCCGGCAGGGCGGATAATTCCTGCCAAACCTGCTGGTATGCGCTGCACTGCATATCAGGCACCTTGAGATAAAGCCGTTCGCCGGATTTGCCCTGCTGGCTGCTGCCAGCCGTACCCATGGCGCGTATCGCGTCTTCTGAAAGGGTACAAGCCGTGCTGGCAATAATTTTTGGGGCTTCGTCCTCTTTGGCGTCAATGCGTCCTGTGAGCAGCACAGGCGCATCCTCGCTGAAATACTGACTGGTTTCGTGCAGGGTTTTGGGGAAAACAACAATTTCAATCGAGCCTGACATATCTTCCACGGTAAGATATGCCATTTCCGAACCATTCCGGGTCATTTTCCGGCGCATATTGGTGACAACGCAGGCGAGCCGCACTTGCATTCCATCATGAAATGCCGGGTTTTCAGCGTCAGGGGACAGGTCGTCTATAATTTTATGGATTGGGGCAGCTTGAGCAAGTTTGGCAAGCTGGCTGTATGAATCCATCGGGTGTCCGGAGAGGTAAAGACCCGTGCTTTCTTTTTCCAGCGATAGACGTTCCAGCTTTGTATATTCCGGGATATCCGGCAATGGGACTTCATGGGTTTGTGCAGGTTCGCCGGACAGTGCAAATAAATCGAGCTGCCCTTCAATATTTTTCTTGCGGGCATGGGCAACATTATCCACAACCAGTTCATACACAGCCAAAAGCTGGCTGCGGCGTGCGCCCAGCGAATCAAACGCACCCGCTTTGATTAAGCCTTCCAGCGCACGTTTACCAAGTTCTTTATCATACATACGCGCACAAAAATCCGACAGTGAAGCGAATTTGCCGCCGTTTTCCCGTTCTTCTACCAGTTGTTTCATAAAGCCGCGCCCGACATTTTTTATAGCAGCAAGCCCAAAACGGATATCTCCATTTTCCACCGAAAAGACATCTTCCGAGCTGTTGACATCGGGCGGCAGCACTTTGATGCCCATATCCCGGCAAACGGCAATATATTCTGAAATCTTGCCTGACCAGTCCAGCACGCTGGTCAGTAGCGCCGCCATATATTCACTGGGGTAATGGCATTTGAGATAAGCCGTGCGGAACGCAACCACCGCATAACAGACCGCATGAGCTTTATTAAAGGCATAATTGGCAAAATCGAGGATTTCATCAAAGATAGAAGCGGCAATCTGTTCAGGTACGCCGCGCTTGACCGCGCCATCAATGCCGAGTTCTTCGTTGCCCTGGATAAAATTGATGCGTTCTTTTTCCAGCTCTTTAAATTTCTTTTTGCTCATGGCGCGGCGCACCATATCCGCCTTGCCCAACGAATAGCCTGCCAGCGACTGGAATACCTGCATAACCTGTTCCTGATAAACCATACAGCCATAGGTGACGGATAGGATAGGCTCCAGCATGGGATGTTTATACTGTACTTTAGCCGGGTTATGCCTGCATTCGATATACCGTGGGATGGACTGCATTGGCCCTGGGCGGTAAAGCGCCACTACTGCTGTGATATCTTCAATTGATTGGGGGCGCAAGCCCATGACAACATTGGTAATGCCAGCCGATTCAAGCTGAAATACGCCCATGGTTTTGCCTTGTGCCAGCATGGTATAAGTTTCAGGGTCATCGGTTGGCGCTTTGTCGATGGAAAAACCCGGCGTATGGCGGCGCACTTGTTTTTCGGTATCTGCAATGACAGTCAGGTTGCGCAAACCCAGAAAGTCCATTTTGAGCAACCCAAGCTCTTCCAGTGTGGACATGGTATACTGTGTGACCATTTGTTCATCATTGCGGGCAAGCGGTACATAAACATCGACAGGTTCTTTGGTAATCACAACGCCTGCCGCATGGGTGGAGGCATGGCGGGGCATACCTTCCAAACCGCGTGCGGTATCAATCAGGTTTTTCACTGTGGGATTGCTTTCATAAGAAGCTCGCAAATCGGCATTGGCTTGCAACGCTTTATCAATGGTGATATGCAGTTCTTCGGGCACTTGTTTGGCAACAGTATCCACATCGGAATAGGGGATGCTTAACGCACGTCCAACATCACGGATAGCATTGCGGGCTTTCAGTGTACCAAAGGTGACAATCTGTGCCACATGGTCTTTGCCATATTTATGGGTGACATAATCAATAACTTCCGGGCGGCGCACATAGCAGAAATCCACATCAATATCGGGCATGGAAACACGTTCCGGATTAAGGAACCGTTCAAAATAAAGTGAATATTGTATCGGGTCGATATCGGTAATGGCAAGACAGTAAGCAATGACCGAACCTGCCGCCGAACCGCGTCCCGGTCCCACTGGAATGCCATTTTGTTTGGCATAGCCGATAAAATCGGATACAATCAGGAAATAATCGACAAATCCCATCTGAGTAATCATATCCAGTTCATATTGCAGGCGCTTACGCACTGTACCGTCATCATCCGGATAGCGCAGGGCAAAACCCTCTTCACATTTTTTCTGCAAATATTCCCGTGCGGTATAGCCAGCGGGCACATCAAACGCGGGCAAATGGTATTTGCCAAATTCAAACTCTACCTGGCAGCGTTTTGCAATTTCCACGGTATTAGAAAGCGCTTCGGGATGCCCAGGGAAAAGCGCTGCCATTTCCGCTTCTGTTTTGATGAAAAATTCTTGGGTTTCAAAGCGCATCCGCCCGGGGTCATCCACGGTTTTGCCCATTTGGATTGCCATCAGCACATCTTGCAACCTGGAATCTTCACGGGTCAAATAATGGGCGTCATTGGTGGCAACAAGTGGAATGCCAGTTTCCGCGGACAAATGGTATAGCGCTTCATTGACCTGTTTTTGAGCAGCAATGCCATGGTCTTGGATTTCAAGGTAATAGTTTCCTGCACCGAAAATATCCTGGTATTGCAGCGCGGTTTCCTTTGCGCCGTCATAATCGCCGTTTACAAGCTGGGTTGGGATTTGCCCGGCAAGGCAGGCAGAAAGGCAGATAAGCCCTTTATGATGCTTTTTCAGCAGCTCCAAATCAACACGGGGCTTAATATAAAACCCTTCGGAAAAAGACAGGCTGACCATATGGATGAGGTTGCGGTAGCCCTCCATATTTTCGCACAAAAGGATCAGATGGCGGTGCCAATCGCCTGCGGTATAGGATTTTTCATGCCGGGAATGCGGGGCAACATAAACCTCACAGCCAATCACCGGATGGATGCCGCGCGCCTTAGCGGCGCGGTAAAAATCAATTGCGCCATACATCACGCCATGGTCGGTCATGGCGACGGCAGGCTGCCCAAGCGCGGCAACCCTGTCCATCAGCCCTTCAATGCGGCAGGCGCCGTCCAGCAAACTATATTCGGTGTGTACATGCAAATGTGCAAAGTTTTCCATTCTATTTCTATCCTTCCTTTTGCAGCAGTGCTTCGGAAATCTGCATAATGCGCCGCAGGCGGTGGTTCAGCCCAGGTTTGGAAATGGGCGGCTCAAACATCGCGGCAAGTTCGGCAAGGCTTGCCGCAGGGTTTGCAACCCGCATATCCACAGTTTCACGCAGGTTTTCCGGATAGATTTCAATGCCGCCTGCTTGCAGCGCCTGTTCAATGGCAGCAATTTGGCGTGCGGAAGCATCGGTTGTTTTCATCAGGTTGGACGTTTCACAATTGACCTGCCGGTTGATACGGTTACGCAGGTTTTTTTCCACCTTGGCTTCCATAATGGACAATGCCGCATGGGGCGCGCCCATGCGGGTCAGCAGTTCTTCAATGGCAGCAGTGTTTTTCAAATAAATCAGATTGCCATTGCGGCGGGCAGTGACTTTGGGTTCCATCCCATGGTCAAGCATCAGGCTGACGACTTCCCGACATAGGCTTTGGTGGCTGCATTTGATTTCCAAATGACTTTTTTTATCCGGCCCTGCCACAGAACCGCCCATCAAAAAGATACCGCGCAAAAATGCGGCAGTGCAGCAGTCGTTTTCCACCATATTGCGGTTCAAGTGATAGGTAACATAACTTTTGTAATCATAGCCAAGCTGTGTCATCATGGTGCGTAAGGTGCGTTCTTCGGTGATATGGATGACCCAGCGGCTGCCTGAAAGCGCAGCTTTGGCAGCCACGCCAAAAACCCGGTCAAGCAGGCGTTCCATCCGCCGCGCCAGCGCGGGGCTTTCGGTTGTCATGCGGATTTGCCGGTGGGAAAACACAGACGCATATAATAACATGGCATAAATTTCAGCCTGTTGGCAGCAGCCCCGCCCAAGCGGGGCACGGCACAGTTCATTTTTGGCTTTTTTTGAAAATGATATCATGTTTTCCCTCAGCCGCGCTGGTAATCGCGGTGTACAGCAGTGGCATTGCCGCCACTTTGGTTGATATGGCTGGTCAGCGCTTCAGTAATGGCAACCGAACGGTGTTTGCCGCCGGTGCAGCCAATGCAAATGACAAGAGATGCCTTGCCTTCGCTGGCATAGCGCGGCAGCAGGAAATCAATCATACGGGTGAGATGCTGCATTAACTGGTCAGCAACGCCATCTTGGAACACATAATCCCGGATACAAGCTTCGGTGCCATTGTGTTCACGCAAACTGATTTCATAATAAGGGTTGGGTAAAAAACGGACGTCAAAAACCAAATCGGCTTCCATCGGGATGCCATATTTAAATCCAAAAGATTGTACCGTGACCTGCATCAGCTCGCCAGCGTCCGTCTCGGAAAAAATTTTAATCAGGTGTTCACGCAGGGCAGCGGCAGAAAACTTGGTGGTATCCACCACATAATCGGCACGGGATTTGACGGCTTCCAGCATATGCCGTTCTTTTTCAATCGCATCGGGCATACTGACGCCACGCGTCATCAGCGGATGTTTGCGGCGGGTTTCCTTATAGCGGTGAATCAGGGTATCTGTATCGGTATCCAGATAAAGGATGCTGTATTCACAGCCCATAGCACGGATACTGTCCAGCGAACCGAAAAGCTGGTTAAAATCGCCGCCAGCACGTACATCAGTGACAAGGGCAACCTTTTCATAGCGTTCGGTTGCGGCAAAGCAGACTTCAGCAAACTGCGGGATTAATGTGATGGGCAGATTGTCCACACAGTAATAGCCTAAATCCTCCAGCGTTGCAACTGTCCGGCTCTTGCCCGCGCCGGACATCCCAGTAACAAGTAAAAAATGCACAATCCTACCTCCCGCTGTTTATCCAATCAGGCGCACTTCACATTCCAGCCGTACGCCGAATTTCTCAAATACTGTTTGCTGCACCTGTTCAATCAGCGCGGTAACCTCCGCGCAGGTTGCGCCGCCATGGTTAATGATAAACCCTGCGTGCTTTTCGGATACCTGTGCGCCGCCCACAGATGCGCCTTTCAGTCCCGCGTCTTCAATCAGCCGTCCAGCAAAATACCCTTGGGGACGTTTGAAGGTGCTGCCTGCACTGGGGAAGTTAAGCGGCTGTTTTTCGCGGCGGCGGCGGGAGAACTCCTCCATTTTGGCACGGATTTCCGATGGGTCGCCGGGTTTCAGCACACATTCAATTTCAATAATCACCCAGCCAGGATGCTCTTTATAAACGCTGCTACGGTAGCCAAAGGCGTGCTCCGCACCGCACAGTACCCGGCTGCTGCCTTCTTCATCCATAAAGACCGAACGGGTAACAATATCAGCCATTTGCCCATCATAAGCGCCCGCATTCATAAAAACGCCGCCGCCAATGGTGCCTGGGATGCCCGCGGCAAATTCCGCGCCGGTCAGCCCGGCATGGAGCGCAGCTTGTGCGAATTGCGCCATAGTTGCGCCAGCTTCGGCAATCACGCGCCGTCCTTCTACGCGCACGCCATTCATGCCGCAGGTGCAAAGGACAATACCAGGTACACCGGCATCTTTGACCAGCAGATTGGAGCCGCGCCCGATAACCGTCAGGGGGGCATTGCTTTCACGCGCCGCTTGCAGGGCAGTCATAAACGCGCCCAAATTGCGCGGGCGGACAAATATTTCGGCAGCGCCACCGATTTGGAATGTGGTATGGTGGTGCATTGGCTCATTTTGGAGCAATCCGAGTTCTTTTTGGACTGGGCGGGTTTTTTCTAAAAACAAACGATAGTCCATGGCACAGCCTCCCATAAAAATTCTTATACATGATATAGTATACCATGAAATGCACAGGTTGTTAAACATCCCACGGGGAATTTTCATAAAAAAAACCTCCCGGCAAAGCAGGAGGTTGTCCCATATAGTTTTAATTTGTCAGCCAAACTTCTTCGCTTTCATGGGTTTTAGCGCGTCCCATCAGCACACCGATGGCATTTTTAGCTTCGCCGCCTTCATAAAGCACATGGTACATCGCCTGTACAATCGGCATGGAAACCTCCATTTTTTTGGCGAGCATATACCCAGCTTCGGTGGCATAGTAGCCTTCTACCACTGCGCCGACCTCGTCCATGGCTTCTTTGGCAGATTTGCCCTGCCCGATAAGAATACCGGCACGGCGGTTGCGTGAGTGCATGGAACAGCAGGTCACAATCAAGTCACCAACGCCAGAAAGCCCAGCAAAGGTATCCTGCCTTGCACCCAGCCGCACGCCTAACCGGGCGATTTCGGTCAGCCCACGGGTCATAAATGCAGCTTTAGAATTGTCACCCAGCCCAAGCCCATCTGAAATGCCCGCGCCAAGCGCAATGATATTTTTGAATGCGCCGCCGAGTTCCGCGCCAACAATATCCGGTGTGGTATAAACCCGGAACACATCACTCATAAAAATATCCTGGGTCAGTTCTGCCGCCTGACGGCTGGCAGACGCCGCGACAATCGCGGTTGGGATACCGCGGGAAACCTCCTCAGCATGGGTTGGGCCAGTGAGCGCTACAATCGGGTTTTTGCCCTGCATAGCGCGGTGAATGGTTTCAGAGAACCGACAATAGCCATGGGCGGCATCCAGCCCTTTGCCCACATTGACCACCGGGATGCCTTCGGGCAGCACAGCGGCAAGGCTTTCCGCAGTGGATGCCACAGCAAAGCTGGGCACAGCCATCACAACCAGTTCCGCCGTTGCGGCAGACGCCATATCACAGGAAAGGGCAATGCCATCTGGGATTTTAATACCAGGCAGCAGTTTTTCATTTGCCCGTTCTTTTTGCAAACGTTGGTATTCTTCTTCAAAAAATGTCCACATGGTGACTTGATGCCCATTGTGGTGCAGCAAAATAGCAAGAGCCATGCCCCAGCCGCCGCTGCCAAGAACTGTAATTTTCATATGCAAAAAACACTCCTTATTTCTTATCATCCGTAATCTGTGGTTTGGAATGGAACGAAAACCGGTTTTCCTTACCAGATAGGATACGTTTGATATTGGTGCGGTGCATAAAGATAACAGCGGCAGACATCAGCGCCGCAATGATGGTCAAACGGCTGTCGCCATGGAAAATCTGCATGGTAATGGGGAAACTGACAGCGCCAAGGATAGAGCCAAGTGAAACCCAACGGGTCAATGCCACAGAAAGGACAAATAGCACCAGCGCGACAAGGAAAATCCGCGGGTCTAAAAAGACCAGCATGGTTGCGCCGACCAGTACGCCTTTACCGCCGCGGAACCCAAAATACACTGGGAACACATGCCCAAGGATGACGAAAATACCTGCCACCAGTTTGCCCATCATGCCTGCCAGTGTGCCGCCAATGGCTAAGGCGGCAGCCGCCTTGCCTAAATCCCCGGCGAGTACCAGCAGGGTTTTGCCTGCGCCCATGGTGCGGTAAGCATTGGTCAGCCCAGCGTTGCCGCTGCCATAGGCGCGGATATCTTTGCCAAGCGTCAGCTTACAGATGATAATGGCAAAACTCAGCGAGCCAAGCAGGTAAGCGCTGGCCGCAATGATGAAAAAATGCGATATATCCATAATGCCGCCCCCTTTGTTGCTATTCTTTCTCGCCGCGCTGCCGCACAACAATGCGCACCGGTGTGCCGCTTAGCCCAAAGACTTCACGAATTTGGTTTTCCAAGTAACGCTGATAAGAAAAATGGAACAGCCGCGCATCATTGCAGAAAAAGACAAATGTCGGTGGTGCGGTGCTGGCTTGGGTCGCATAATAGATTTTCAGTCTGCGCCCCTTGTCTGTGGGCGGCTGTACGCGGGCAGTTGCTTCAGAAAGCACGGAATTAAGCTGCCCCGTGGGAATGCGCTTATGGTTCTGTTCATAAGCAAGCGCGATAAGGTCATATAATTTATCGGTGCGCTGCCCGGTCAGGGCAGAAATGAACAATACTGGGGCATAGGGCATATAGGCAAGCCCTTCCCGCACGCGCAGGGTATGTTCTTTCATGGTTTTGCCGTCTTTTTCGATTAAATCCCACTTATTGACAACGATGACACACGCTTTGCCTGCGTTATGAGCTTCGCCAGCCACTTTGGTATCTTGTTCGGTGACGCCTTGCTGCGCGTCAATCATAATTACACAGACATCAGCGCGTTCGACTGCCATCAGTGAACGCATGACCGAGAATTTTTCAATCCGTTCTTCAACTTTGGATTTTTTGCGGATACCCGCCGTATCAATGAACGTAAATTTTCCATAACGGTTTTCAATATCGGCATCCACGCTGTCACGGGTTGTACCGGCAACATCTGAAACAATCACTCGTTCTTCGCCGAGGAGCTGGTTAAGCAGACTGGATTTGCCGACATTCGGTTTGCCAATCAAGGCAACTCGGATACGCCCTTCATCAGCTTCATCCGCATCCTCAGGCGGGAAATAGCCATAAACTTCATCCAGCAAATCGCCAGTGCCATAGCCATGCAGGGCAGAAATGCCAAATGGTTCACCCAAACCAAGGTTATAAAACTCGAAAATATTGGGATCAGGCGCGCCAGGTTTGTCACATTTGTTGACAGCCAATACAATCGGCTTGCCTGAACGCTGGAGCATGGAAGCAACTTCCTCATCTGACGCAGTAACGCCGGTTTTCAAATCGGTGATAAAAATAATCACATCGGCATGGTGGATGGCAGCTTCTGCCTGATAGCGCATAAATTTTAAGATTTCGTTGTCATTGCGCGGCTCAATGCCGCCAGTATCAATCACAGAAAATACCCTGCCGCGCCAATCGCTGTCGGCATAAAGGCGGTCACGGGTGACGCCTGGCGTATCTTCCACAATGGATAGCCGTTTGCCTGCCAGGCGGTTAAAAAGCTGCGATTTGCCGACATTTGGTCTGCCGACAATCGCAACAACAGGTTTTGGCATAAAAGAAACCCTCCTTTATTTTGGGGTTGGCGCAAAAATTTTATCCAGCAAATCGCCGCCGTCAATTTCCACCGGCACCACAGGCACGCCAAGTTTTTCGGCGAGCTGCCTAGGCGTCATATCATCCAGGAAAACATCACCGCCATCGCGCAGCATATTGGCAGAAATCAGCACACGTGCGCCCAAATCCTGCCCGGCAAGCTGTGCGGCAAGGTCTTGCCCAGTGATTAACCCGGCAACTGATACATCATGCCCCAAAAAATCATTTTGGATGGCAATTACTCTGCCATTCAAATTATCGCATAGGTTCCGCGCTTCGTCAATGAGTTTTGTCAGGATTGGCGCGGCAGCGGTACCGGTGGCAATGGTAAAGGGTAGGGCAGTGCGCCCCGTATAATCTGGCAGCGCTAGCCGAAATTCTTCACAAAACAGCGGCAGCATCCCAATACCATTTTCAAACTGGGTAAAATCCTCATAATAATCCGCGTCCGGCAAGGTACGCCCTGCCTTGAGATACAGTTCATCGCCGCACCAAGCCAGGTGGGTGCCATGGTTTTGCAGGCATTTTGCCGCAAAAGATTCCACGATATCCAGCACAGCTGCTGCCCCCTGCGGGGTAGTGGTCTGGAGGGGATAAAGCCCTTCGCGGTGTTTTGTCCGTCCAAACGGCACCACAGAAATGCTGCTGACCGCAGGATAAAGCGCTTCTAAATCGTTAAGTGAACGCAGCAGTTCCGCGCCATCATTTAGCCCCTCACAAACGACAAGCTGGCAATTCATTGTAATCCCGGCATCAGCAAAGCGGCGCAGCAATGCAAGCGACTGCCCTGCGCGGGGATTGCGCAGCATTTTCACTCGTAAATCCGGGTTTGTGGTCTGCACAGAAATATTGATCGGGGAAATGTGCATTTTCAAAATGCGCCCAACATCATCTTCGGAAAGGTTGGTCAGCGAAATATAGTTGCCCAGCAAAAAAGACAGCCGTGCATCATCATCTTTCACATAAAGTGTATCGCGCATCCCCTTGGGAAGCTGGTCAATGAAGCAAAATACACATCGGTTAGCACATTGTTTCATATTATCCATCAGATAATGGGCAAAATTCAGTCCCAATGGCTGTCCTTCGGCTTTTTTGATCAGCACATCACGGGTTTGCCCGGTTTTATCCTGCACAGTTAAAGTAACCCGGCTGTCATAGCTATAAAATTTCAGATCCAGCACATCGCGGATTGGCATATGATCAATAGAAAGCAAGGTTTCCCCGGGCAAAATACCTGCGCGGGCGCAGGGGGAACCAGTATCGACCGCAATAATTTCAGATGCCATAAAAAAATGAATCCCTTTCGTACATGAAAACAGGGAAAGCCGGAGCTTCCCCTGTTTTTTGGTTTTGGCTACATTAAGCCTCTGTATCGACAACCTTACGGCCGTTATAGTAGCCGCAAGCCTTGCACATCCGATGGGAGAGTTTAAACTCGCCGCAGTTTGGGCATTTTACCATGCCCGGCAAGGAGAGCTTCCAATGGGAATTGCGTCGTTTGTCGCGTCTTGCTTTGGATGTTTTTCTCTTTGGTACTGCCATATTGGGTGGACACCTCCTACTCTATGCCCTTTTTTATATATTTTAATCCTGACCCTTTTTGCTGTCCAACAGGGCAGCCAGCGCCGCAAAGCGGGGGTCAATCTGCTTTTTTTCGCACGAACACTCAATTTCGTTGCGATTGCCACCACAAACAGGGCAAAGCCCTTTGCAGTCTTCCCTGCAAAGATAGGTCATATTGACTTGGAGCATCAGCTCCGGGACAAGGATATCTTCGACCTCGACGGAGTCTTCGGTCAGCAGGAACACATTATCTTCTTCTGCGCCTTCGCGGGACAATACAGCATCCACTTGGGCTGTCAGCAGCACATCAAGCGGTTTCAGGCAGCGTGCGCAGCAAGTAGAATACAGCGCTTTGATGGTACCAGACAATTTGAGAACGCCAAGTTGGTTTTTGATTTCGCCAACATATTGCGCCAGATGCTGGAATGGGAAAGCGCCATATAGCTGTTCATGGGAAAGGTCAACCGTCCCAGAAAACGGGATAGAACTGCCATATACAAGTTTTTTCAGATCAATCCTCATACCTACCTCACATGGTACATCTGATAGTATACTATACGGAAATGTTATTTGTCAACAGGTTTGCATGGAAAACCGGCACTATGCCGCCCCTTAATCCCCATGTCGAGAGGTTTGCATGGAAAATCGGCACTATGTTGCCCCTTAATCCCCATGGACAGACATTATGGTTCCATGCTATACTAAAGCAAAACCGCCGCTAAGGAGTCATCTTTATGAAAGAATATATCATTGCTGCAAACGACAGTGGACAGCGCCTAAATAAATTCCTGGAAAAAGCTGTGCCACTGCTGCCAGCCGGTCTGATGCACAAATACATTCGCTTAAAACGGATTAAAGTCAACGGCAAACGCACAGAAGCCGCGTTCCGCCTATCCACAGGGGATATCGTACAATTATATGTGAATGATGAATTTTTTGAAGCGCCTTCGGAAGAAGAAGCATACAAACGGATAAAAACTCCACAGGTTTCAGTAATTTATGAAGACGCACAAATTTTGCTGGCAGATAAAGCGCCTGGCATGGTTGTTCATACCGATGAACAAGGCGACCAGAATACATTAATTGCCCATATCCAGGCATATTTATACCAATCAGGCGCATGGCAACCAGAGGCTGCATTTTCATTTACGCCAGCATTATGCAACCGGATTGACCGCAATACAGGCGGCATTGTCATTGCCGCCAAAACAGCGGAAGCACTGCGCATTTTGAATGAAAAAATCCGTGGGCATGAAATCCAGAAACGGTATCTTTGCGTAGTGCATGGCACGCCAAACCCAGCCAAAGGGCGGATTGAAAACCATCTGCGCCGTGATGAAAAACGCAAACAAGTTATGCTGTTCAGCCAGCCTGTGCCAGGGGCAAAAACGGCACAAACCCTTTATCGTACTTTAACCAGTGCGAATGGATTATCACTCGTAGAATGCACCTTATTAACCGGACGCACCCATCAGATACGGGCACATATGGCACATATCGGCACGCCATTGCTTGGCGATGGTAAATATGGGCGCAATGCGGATAACCGGCAATATGGTGAAACCGGGCAGCTATTATATTCCTATCAGTTACAGTTTGCATTTTCCACCGATGCAGGCAATTTAGCTTATCTAAATGGTAAAACCTTCACTGTAAAAGAGATTCCATTTGTCAAAAAATACTTCCCAGCATTTACGATGGGATAGTCAGGGGAGGGAGGGGCTGTTTGCCC
Organism: uncultured Butyricicoccus sp.; assembly: GCA_910584935.1. Classification (GTDB taxonomy): domain Bacteria; phylum Bacillota; class Clostridia; order Oscillospirales; family Butyricicoccaceae; genus Butyricicoccus_B. Next base: position 35,937 of record CAJUDU010000011.1, read on the forward strand.
CTCCTGTTTTGACGCAGGTTAAAGCACTTTCTCTTCTTCCTTAACGTCCTTCATCGACAGATTAATACGACCTTTATCGTCTATCTCCATGACCTTGACCCATACCATGTCGCCTTCTTTTACAGCGTCTTCCACTTTTTCAATGCGGCGGTTTGCCATCTTGGAAATATGAACCATACCATCTTTATTGTTGGTCAGGTTAACAAATGCGCCAAAATTCATCAGGCGGACAACTTTGCCATAATAGATTTCGCCAACTTCTGGCTCTTTGACAATCGCTTCAATCATTTGTTGTGCAACCGCTGCATCTGCAGACCGTACCGCTGCAATGGTAATCACACCTTCATCACTGATATCCACTTGTGCGCCAGATTCTGCAACGATTTTTTGTATCACGCTGCCGCCTTTGCCAATGACTTCACGGATTTTATCCGGATGAATCTTCATCGTTGTCATTTTTGGCGCCCAGTCGGATACATCTGTACGCGGCTTGTCAATCGCTTTCAGCATTACTTCATCCAAAATCGCATAACGTGCGGTGCGGCATTTTTCAAATGCCTGGCTGATAATATTAGGTGTCAAGCCGTCAACCTTGATATCCACCTGAATGGCAGTAATACCCTTCTTAGTACCAGCTACCTTAAAGTCCATATCGCCGTAGAAATCTTCGACACCTTGGATATCGGTAAATGTGGTTTCCTGACCGCCATCGGTAATCAAGCCGCAGGAAATACCAGCAACAGGCGCTTTAATCGGGACGCCAGCATCCATCAGTGCAAGGGTGGAGCCGCAAACAGAACCTTGTGAAGTTGAACCGTTAGAAGAAATGACCTCAGATACCAAACGCAAAGCATAAGGAAATTCCTCTACAGAAGGGATAACCGGCAGCAGTGCGCGTTCTGCCAATGCGCCATGCCCAATTTCACGGCGTCCAGGACCGCGGGATGGACGGGTTTCGCCGACAGAGAATGATGGGAAATTATAATGATGGATATAGCGCTTTTCTTTTTCTTCGAAAATGGTATCGAGTTCCTGTGAATCGCCAAGGGTGCCAAGGGTGCAAATGGTGAGCACCTGGGTTTGTCCACGGGTGAACATACCAGAACCATGCGCACGCGGCAAAATGCCAACCTCAGAAGCGAGCGGGCGTACTTCTTCCATGCCGCGCCCATCCACACGTTTGCCGTTTGCCAGCCAGCGGCGGACAATCTTCTTTTGCAGCTTGTCAACGCATTCTGCAAGGTTTGTGCCATGTTCTTCCAGGTAGGCTTCATCCAGCGTTTCCGCAAAAGCATCTACAATTTCACGCACGCCAGCGTCGCGGACAGTTTTGTCATCAGTATCCATTGCCACTTCAAATTTATCATTGCAGGCAGCTTCCAGCTTGTCAAACAGGTCATGGTCAATATCATGATGTTCATATTCAAACTTGGGCTTGCCAATTTGCGCTTTGATATCCGCAATGAAAGCGACCACTTTTTTGATTTCCTCATGGGCTTCCATCAAGGATTTAAACATCTGTTCTTCCGGCACTTCTTTTGCGCCAGCTTCAATCATGACAATCTTGTCTGCGGTTGCGCACAGGGTAACATCCATTTCCGAAACCTTGCGCTGTTCGCGGGTTGGGTTGATAACAGTTTTGCCATCCACAATGCCAACCTGACAGCCGCCAACCACATAGTCAAATGGAATATCCGAAATGGAAACCGCAATGGATGCGCCCAGCAGGGCAACAACTTCCGGGGAATTGTCATAATCCGTTTCCATCACGGTGCAGACAATCGAAACATCATTGCGCAAATCCTTTGGGAACAAAGGGCGCATGGGACGGTCAATCTGACGGGATGCCAGAATTGCTTTTTCAGAAGGACGTCCTTCGCGGCGCATAAACGACCCAGGGATACGCCCTACGGCATAAAGCCGTTCTTCAAAGTCGACGGAAAGCGGGAAAAAGTCAATGCCATCGCGCGGCTTTGCCGAGGCGGTTGCTGTTACCAGCACAACGGTATCGCCATAGCGCACCAGGCAGGAACCATTGGCAATCTGTGCCATTTTGCCGGTTTCCACAACCAATGGGCGGCCTGCAAATGTCGTTTCAAATACGCGGTGGTTCTTGAATTCAAAATGATTGATATTGCTCATAAACTGCCTCCTATAGTTTGAATCATAAAATAAAAAAATCTGTTTGCCATAAGGCAATGCTTTGGGCACGGATACAGTTTTTAGCACTTGAAGCGCACGCCAAGGCAAACCCCAAAAATGCCGCGGCTTGTCCTTCAACTGCTAAATAACTGCCCTGTCCCCAAATAGGATGATAGTGCAAAAGGGGGGCAAAACCCCCCTTGCTGCCAAAATTACTTACGGATGCCCAGTTTCTTAATCAGTTCACGGTAACGGTTAACATCCTTTTTCTGAAGGTATGCCAGCATACTGCGGCGTTTACCGACCATTTTCAGCAGGCCCCGGCGGGAATGATTATCCTTTGGGTGCTGCTTTAAATGCTCAGTCAGTTCTTGGATGCGTGCGGTTAAAATTGCAACCTGGACTTCCGGTGAACCCGTGTCTTTTTCGTGGGTGCGGTTTGCCTCAATGACAGAGGTCTTGACTTCCTTACGAATCATAGTTATTTTTCACCTCAATAAAATATTTGTATCCCCTCATGCCGCGTAAAAGGCTGGTGAAACGGTATGCTGAACATATCTTGTGCCCTTAAACGAGAAACATGGGGCAAAACTGATTATCAGTTTACCACGCCTGCAAAGGTTTGTAAAGTGGTTTGCGGAAAATTCAGCCTGATTTGTGCAGATATTTTTATCTTTTGGCGGGGGGGATAATGAAAAAACGCGGCACCAGGCCACACTATTGCACAGCCCCGCCGCGTTATTCGCAATGTTAAAATATTGAATGAGATAGTGGATTTGTTGTTTGTCTTTGCCATTCAACAATAATTATTATAGCCGCATCAGTCGAATCGTGCAAGATGAAAATTCCATAAATTTTTTGTGAACATACCGTGAACAAATCGGCATATTGCTTAATTTTACTTGACACTATGCCTAATTTTAGCATGGTTCTTTTGGTAATAGCGTCTAAAAAACGGCTGTGCGGCTGTGTTTTGACGGTTTCAGGCAGTGGCAAAACAGGGATAGTGGTCAATTTTTATCGCCGCCGCCCAGGCGTTTGCCGTCATAGCGTGTCGGGTGGAACATATAAGAATAGGTATGGGCACGGAAACCGATTTCCGACAGCACAGCCACCAGGTTGTCCACCAAGTTTGGGCGCAAATCGCGTTGTGACAAAGCGATTTTCAAGGTATCACAGTAGGAGCTGACCAGCACGCCGAACGGCTGATGGGCACAGGGTAGGATTGCGCCATAGTCAGCGATATGGCGTTCCATACTAATGGGGATTTGAAATGGTCCGATATTGGTTAAAATAAAGCTGTCGCGGCGGATATAGGCGCGGGCTTGTTCGCGCATCATTTTTTCTTTTTCATCAATCGGCATATCAGCCTTGTGCCCTGTGGAAACGCGGTCAGCGTTTTTCAGCGCCCAAAATGCCGCATGGGGCAATGCGCGTTGAGTATCAAAAAAATCACTCAGTTTGCGGCATGCCTCTGCAAAAGGCAGATGGAAATATTCATAATGAAACGGCAAGTCCAGCAGCGCAACAAAGAAACGCACGGTTGGCGAATCAATATAAGTGCGCAAATCCATTGGCACTTCAGCGACAATGGCTTCCTTGTGGTCTGTACCTTCATAATAGGTGCGGTAAATGGCATGACAAAGTGCGGTCATCAAAAAAGTCAGCGGGGAAATGTGATTTTGTTTGACATAGCGGCGGATTTGTGAAAATGGCAGTGTGATTTCGGTAGTCAGTTCATCTTCATCCTCCATGCCATCATATTCCGGCAGGTGGAAGGCTGGCACTTCGGGCACATGGTTTTCGTCAGACTGTTTGGCTTTGCGTAATTTGGCAAAGCCATCTTCATTTTCATCTGGGTGGAAGTCGCTTTCTAAGGTGCGGATACTGCCATCATTTTCAATCGCATAACCGCGCAGTTTTAGATAATAAAATAAAACGCATTTGATAAATTCATTAAAACCGCGCCCATCGCTGGTGCAGTGTTGGTATTCAAGATAAATGGTGCTGTCTTTATAGCCGCAGCAGAATAAATAACCGTTGGTGTCCTCTGAACCGATATAATATGGCGAGATATCCTCAAACGGCAGCACAACCGGCGGCTCGGACAGCAGGCGGTATTGATATTGGGTCTTGCCGCGTTTCAGCCCCAAGCCCATCTGTGGGAAGCGGAGCAGGGCAATTTTCAGCGCTTCGCGCAATAGTTCGGGGTCAACGGGTTCAGTCATCCGGATAATATGGCGCGGCGCTGTGGTCAGGTCTTGGTTAGTGGCATACATAAAAACTGTGCCATAGCTGTCAACATCCAGCAAATGGTTCACCACATGGTTCATCATATTATAATTCACAGTAGCTTCCTCCTGTACATCCTTCTCCTGATATAATCCTTTGATTATCTTATCTTTAGTATACCCGGCAAAATCGCCCTTGGAAATAGGCTGGTTTACCATATTTCACATAGCATATTCTTTTTTTACTGACACAAATGTATAGACTGTATGGTTTCTGGGCAGATTTTGTTTGTTTCGCTGAAAATTATCTGGCAACTTCCGGCGGCATGGATTCCAACAGGTTCCAATTCAAAAATAAACAAGGTTACCCTTTTAACTTTACTGAATCCTATGATATAATGACGATAACGAAAAAATCAGGAGGAATATTGTTATGTCTATCCGCTGTGCATATGTCCCACAGCTTTTGATGCCCAAAGAAGGTACAGATTTATCCAAATGGGCAGTGGTTGCCTGTGACCAGTACACCTCACAGCCTGAATATTGGGAGGAAGCAGAAAAGATAGTTGGCGATGCTCCCTCAGCATTGCGGCTTATCCTGCCGGAAAGCAATCTGGAAAGCCCTGACTGTTCAGCATATATTGATGAAATCCATGCCGCGATGCAAAAATATATGGAAGACGGCACATTGGTGCAGCTTCCCGCTGGAGTTGTCCTGCTGGCGCGGGATACTGGCGGCGCTGCGCCACGCCGCGGGTTAGTGTTGGCGTTTGATTTAGATACATATGAATATGCTGCCGGTTCAGCCTCACCAATCCGCCCAACTGAAAAGACAGTTGTAGAACGGATACCGCCGCGGCTAAAAGTGCGCGAGGGGGCGTCGGTAGAGCTGCCGCATATTATGTTGCTCATTGATGACCCAGAACGGCAAATCATAGAACCATTATATGAACGCCGCGCGGAATTTTCAAAATTATATGATGTAGAACTGATGCAGGGCGGCGGGCATTTGACTGGCTGGTATATCCCAGAAGGGGATGAAACCGAAAAACTATTAGATAAGCTTGCACAGTTAAGTAATCCGGCTGTTTTCAACAAAAAATATGGCATTACAGATAACCGTGCGGTATTGCCTTATGCGGTTGGAGATGGCAACCATTCCATGGCAACGGCAAAAGCCTATTGGGAAGCGATAAAAGCGACCATCCCGCCAGAGGAATGGGAGAATCATCCGGCGCGGTTTGTTTTGGCAGAAGTGGTGAATATCCATGATGAAAGCATTGTAATCGAAGGGATTTACCGCGCATTGTTCCATGTAGATGCAGTGGATGTGTTGGATGCGGCAAAAAACTTTTTTGGGGCACATGGTGCGGAAGTGACCATTACAGAATCTGTGCCAGTGGCTTTGCCAGAGGGCGTCCAGTCATTCCCATTCATGGCAGGCACACGTACAGGTTATATGGTGCTCCAGCATTCTAAATGGGCATTGCCAGTTGCGGCGCTGCAAGCATTTCTGGATGATTATTTAGCAGCACATCCAGCGGTAAAAATTGATTATATCCATGGGTTAGATGTGCTGCACGAATTGGCGGCGCAGCCTGATAGCATGGGATTTGAACTGCCAAACCCAGCAAAGGAAGATTTATTCCGTGGGGTAATTTTTGACGGCGTATTGCCGCGCAAAACATTTTCCATGGGTGATGCACGGGAAAAACGCTTCTATATGGAAGCTCGTAAAATTGTGAAATGACAAAAGATATGCCTCCTGGTTTGGCGGTGACGCCAGCCAGGAGGCATTTTTCAAGGATTAAGGCAAAAGCGACAGAAAATCTGGATTTTCCCGCCTGGATAGACTGCGATATGGTCAATCAGTGTAGTTAAGGCTTCCCGGGTCAAATAGGGCAGGTTTCCTGCCTGCTGGAACGCCTTTTGAAACGTATTTTCCGGCGGTGTACTTTGTTTTTCCAGCACAGCAATGCCTTGCTGTAATGTATGGATTTGCCGTTCATAATCTGTTTTCAGATAAAGGTAATCCGCACGGCTGATAGAGCCATCTTTCCAGTCCTGATAAAGTGATTGTTTATATCGTACCACCCGGCAAAGGGCATCTTTTTGCCGTGCCAGCAAAGGGTCAGATTGGGGGTTCAGTCGGATATGAGGCAGGATAACGGGCACACTGGCAATTTGTTGCCGCAAGGCAGATAAAACAGCTTGTTCCAGCTTATCCGCACGGATTGTAGTATTTTTACCAGCATGGTTTTTTGCCATGCGGCAGGTATAATAAACATAATTTTTTGCTGTGGTACGGGTCATAAGTTTACCGCAGCAAGCGCATTGCAAAAGCCCGCTGAACAGATAAACCGTTTTCCGCGCAGGAGCGGTACGGACGGTTTGTTTTAATAGATGCGCAGCTTTTTCAAACATTTCGCGGCTGATAATGGCTTCATGGGTGTGGGGGACAACATACCAATCCTCTTTGGGCACTGATTCTTGAATATGTAATTTATAACTTTTAATACGGAAGCGTCCTTGTACCATATCCCCACAGTACACTTGGTTTTGCAGGATATGCCCAATGGTTGCCGCACTCCATTGGTATGTTTTTTGCATTGCCGCATGGGGATTATAATAATGCAGACCAAGGCATTGTTGTTTATATACGGTCGGGCAGGGGAGGGCATATTGATTTAAGGTATGGGCGATTGCGGTTTTTGACATACCGGAGAGGAATTTTCGGAAAATATCCTGTACAACCATTGCCGCGTCCGGGTCAATGACCAAGGCATTTTTATTTTGTGGGTTTTTGCGGTAGCCAAATGGGGCAAAAGCGCCGATATATTCCCCTTTGCGCCGTTTCATATCCAAAACTTCCCGCACTTTATCGGAGGTTTCCGCGCAATGGCTTTCGTTGAGAACTCCTTGTATGGGGACTGCAATATTCCGCATTTGATTTGGCTGGCGGAAGCTGTCCAGTGTTTGATGGAATAGTGAAATAAACCGCACCTGATGCCGTGGAAACCAATCATCCAAATAATAGCCCTGGTCGCTGTAATTGCGGAAAGACCGCGCCAAATCTTTGACAATCACGCAGTTAATGCGTCCTTGACGAATATCATTAAGCATTTGTTGGAATTGTACACGTTCATCATCGGTTGTGCCGGACAACCCATCATCAATATATTCTTGGATAATTTGATACTGATCGCCATCTTGCAGCCCAGCAAGATAGTCCCGTAAAATTGCCCGTTGGTTGGCAATGCTTTCAGATTCATCTCGGGCAGGGTCTTCCTTCGATAGGCGGATATAAATTCCAACCCGCCATAAGCGGCTTGACAAAGTGTTTTTTACAGTTTGCATGATGTTTTCAGCAATGCGGCAAGACAGTCTTGCAAACAAGGCATATCTTCCATCGATTCAAGCCAAACCTCAATGCCATTCATTTGGAAATCAGGGCTGCCTTGCAAGTGGTTAACAATATGTTCTGGTAAATACATTAAACGCCTCCTTTCCTGTCAGTTTATGCATAAATCTGCCTGTCCTATGCCAAATGGTTTCGCACATAAAAAAGAAAACCCTGGCATAAAAATAAGGCAGGGTTTGAAAGGAGGCTGTTTTTTATCGCATGAAGCGTTATTTTTCCGCTGTCACAGCGGTTTTATTGTTGATTGTATTCATTGCCGGGGCAGATATTGCCCGTGAGGGGGCAAAAGCAGGGTTAGCATTATCATTCCATATGGCGGTGCCAGCATTATTCCCATTTTTCATTGCAGGCACATTATTAACGGATACAGGTGTCACGGCATGGCTTGGGCGTGCCTGTGGCTGGTTGATGTGGAAGTTATACGGTTTGCCGGGGCAGGCAGCAAGTGCGATAATTCTTGGGTTCACAGGGGGATATCCCATTGGTGTGCAGGCTGCGGCGGATTTATATACTGCGGGGCAGTTAAACCGTGCGCAAGCCCAAAGGCTGCTTGGATTTTGCAATAATACAGGGCCTGCATTTATCATTGGCGTTTGTGGCGCGGGGGTATTTGGGTCTGTCAGGGTTGGGCTGATATTATATTTTTTACATATTGTATCCGCCTTACTGACCGGGTTGGCTTTAACCACGGCAGGGCATGGTAAAGGGGAGTCATACCAGCCGCCTGCCCCTGCTGGTAGCCTGCCATTTCCGGCGGCGTTGGTACATGCCTGTGAACGTGCCGCACAATCCAGCATAAAAATCGCAGCATTTATCACACTTTTTTCAATTCTGTCAGCGTTATTGGAACAAAGCGGTATTTTGCGGTTGCTCACAGACTGCCTGACGCCTGCCGCCCTACGCATAGGCATTCCTGCGGAAGGCATTTCACCATTTTTGCTTGGCGGCATGGAACTAACTCGTGGGTTAGCGATATTGCCAGAAGCCGGGTTGCCATATCGCCTTGCTTTGCCATTGGCAAGCGGGCTGCTTGCTTTTGGTGGGTTATCCGTTTGGTGTCAAAGCCTTAGCCTTGCCGCAGCAAGCGGGTTATCTTTAAAACGTTGTTTTGTTGGCAAAACCCTCCATGCGGCCATTGCCACAGCATTGACTGTATTTTGGTGCGCAGCAATGCCAGGCGCTGTACCGGCGTTTGCGCCAGGGCAAGCACCAGTTTTTCCATTTGGCATGAAAGTGATTCCACTGATTATCATCGGGTTTTATATGGCTTTTCGTGCCTGCCATGCGCAGTTTTATGCAAATCAGTCCATATCCCGCTAAAAGACGGTATCCCCGCCATGCTGTGCAGTTTGCGCACAGCATGGCGGGGATGTTTTTATTCATGGAAGCGGAATGTCACAGGGCGGACAGTATGGTCTAATTTATCGCTGTAACAGCCAACAGAAATAATCCGGTCAAGCAGGGCGGGAACGGCATCTGCGGTTGCTTTTTTATCTGCGGCATCGTGCATCAGTACAACAGCGCGTTGTTTGGAAAGGACGCCTTGCATCACAGTTTCAACGAGCTGTTCGGCGGTATAATTCTGTCCGGTAGCGTCCTCACTGGAAACATCCCAATCATAGTAGACAAATCCACGGCGGGTCATTTCGGCAATAATCTGCTGACAGGTATCATGGTTATAAGCATTGACCGAGCCACCTGGAAAACGGAATATCGTGGGATAGATACCACAAGCGTCATAAACAGCCTGATATGTTTTGTGGAAATCCTCCAAGAATGCTTCAACCGATTGATAGGTGGCAGTATAGTCATGGGTATAGCCATGGATGCCAAGGGTATGCCCTTCGTTCACAATACGGCGCAGGGTATCTTCTTTACCGGATATATTTTTCCCAACGACAAAGAAGGTTGCTTTTTGGTTACGGGCTTTGAGGGCATCAAGGATGGTATTTGTATTGGCGGATGGGCCATCATCAAAGGTTAGATAGACAGCTTTTGCACTTTTCTCAGTGAACTGCCCATAACCGGCGCCGAGCATTTCGGGATACAGTGCCTGATAACCATCTTGTGCTTGGACAGGGGGTACGTCAGGCACTGTGCCACTGGCGAGTTGTGTTTGGAGGGCAGCGACCTGCTGTTCCAGTACCTGTATTTTTTCTTCTGCCTGTTTTGCATGGCGGGATTGCACGATTGCGGTAACAAAAGCCGCAATCACAAGCAATACAGCCACTGGTTTTAAGATAGCTTTCGGGTTCTTACGCCGCCGGTAGCCCCCATATACGCTGTGGCGCCTGTGATAGTATCGCAATCTTTACTCACTCCGTTCATATATAGTCCTTCATAAATATTATAACCAATTTCGTCAAAGAAGCAACCTACTTTCTTCTACTGATGAAATTATATTAGGCAATGAATTATCGCAAAAAAATATCTTGCACTTTTCCGTCTTTAATAATCACCTTATCAACAAACTTTCGCCAAAACTCCTGCTTTTTATCACGGGAAAGTTGACTATAAGTTGATTGCCAGTCGCCAGAAAAAGCTTGTTTAGCAGCCGTTATATCTTTTGCGGGTATATCCTCCGGGATTGCATCCAAAGCGGCTTGCAGCTCATTATGCTGGCGCTTATAGTCATCTATGGATATCAACTCGTCCACATATAAGTCTGCCAATCTGGACAGCTTACGCTTGATTGCATCCCGTTCTGCTTTGTGTGACACTACTCCTGATTCCTGCTCTAGCATTACAGCGGTTTCAATTACCTCTGATATATTCTCCATCATGGCAATTTCTGCATTCTTTTCCGAAATTATTTTAGCGGCCTCGCAAGCCATTGCGACTCTGCCGCTGCATATGTAATACATATGATCATCGTATTTGCGTTTGACCGATTTGCCAGACATCCGCCTGCCGCAAGCTGCGCAAATCAAAAGACCGCTAAATATATATGTCCTGCGTTCTTTGGTTTTTCGTGTCCGTTTATGGCGGGTGTTCTCAATAGAACGCTGTTCTTCTGGCGTTAATAGCGGTTCGACTGATACCCCGTGAAAATCGCCAGTATACGTTTTGTTTTTCAGCATGTTAGAAAATATCTGATAATCCAGCCGCAACGCTGAAAAGGTACGAACAACACGTGAAATACTGCCGGTATCCATATACATTTCAAATGCTTTTCGAACAACAGGCGCGGTTTCTGGGTCAATCACAATATGTCTATTTACTCGCCTGTACCCCAGTGGGACGCTCCCGGCAAGGCTTTCACCCTTTTCCTTTGCCGCACGCATGACGGCTTTTATACGTTCGCTGGTGCGGTCTGCTTCATCCTGTGCAACGGATAACATCATGTTTACCTTGAACCGTTCGGATGCTGTAGATGTGTCGTAGTTCTCCTGTATGGTGCGCCAGTTTACGCCATGCGCTTCAAGGATTTCCTGGACTTTATAGTATTCTGCTACATTCCGGAACCAGCGATCAAGTTTTGTAAACGCAATCAGGTCAATTTTCCCGACTTCTACATCACGCAGAAGTCGCTGCAATGCCGGACGCTTGGTGGCTTTCTTGCGTGCGCTGATACCTTCATCAGCATATACGCCAACCACTTTGACTTTTTCTTTTTTCGCCCAAGCTTCAAGCACGGCGCGTTGGGCATCCAGTGATAGACCGCGTATGGCTTGTTCTTGGGTGGATACGCGGATATACAGTGCCGCGCGTACTCGCAATAAATTTTTCTTTTCGGACATAAAAATAACCCCTTTCTATTCACATGAAAGTATGATAAAATAGGGGTACTGGAAGAGCGAAAATTTTCTAGTACCCCATATGAATCCCGTTTGGTGCGCCAACACCGAGCGGGATTTTTTATTTGTTTGTTGTAATAGCCGAAAGCCCATCAAAAATAATGCGACCAGGTTTTTTCTCATAGGGAATATCTGATTCCCGCAATGCCGTTTCCATAATTTCCGCAAGTTCGGATAGCGGCATTGTTTTAACGCGTTTTAACAGTATTTCTTTGTCTAACATAACTCTTGCCTGCTTATTTGTTTGCTTAAAGTTTGCAAATTGTGATATCTGTTTGTTTATTTCCGATGCGGGGATTCCCGTATCGGGATTTTCTTTATTTTACGCGCCGGAAAACGTCTTCCAGCGAAATCAGTAAATCATCATAAGCTTTAAAGGAATTGTTTCATTGTCTACCGCCTATACAATTTCCCTTCATAGTATGCTTGCATTCCATCAAGAATGTTCGATAAAAATGAAATCACTTCATTCTTTATGTTTTGTAAATCAAAGATAGTTAGATCCCTCGCGCAGTCGCTAAATGAAACATCGCCATGCGCTAAGCTATTTCTTTCCTTTTTTACGCGTTGCAGTGACTCACCAGGAGTTTGGATTTTGTACCGAATGCCATGCCTATCGCAAATACTTTTAATTTTTTTTGCGTCTAAATTCCCGCTAAATCCTAAAGCGTTTCGTGAAAGAACTATAGGCGAGTTCGAAACGATACTGTTGATAATTTCTTGAATGCGATTTTCATAGGCAGTACGTCCTGTTGTAGGTCCATATATTTCGCTAATTTTGTTTTTAGCCCAAATTTTCTGAATCTCACCAATTACTTGATCGTAGGAACATTTGCTATTTTTCAAATCTTCATAAATTTCCATCATCCCACTGACGATACACGCTTCCACCAGATTGTACAGCATTAACAGGAAATTTGATTTCATAATTTTATAGAAACGGGTATTGTTAATAGTGCGTATGCTCGCACTTCCGTTGTTAACTTCTGTCATAACAGAAAAGTAAAATTCAATTTCTTGCCGCCTGTCATCAAAAACGCTTAATGTGTTTTGCATAGTTCTACCCTTTTAGTAATTGATTTTTTACGTATTCGATACGTAATTTCAATCTCCCCTCATTATTGCTGCCGTCTGAAGTTGTGTAATCCTCAAAAGCTTTAGAGTCAAGCCAATTAACATTGTTAATTTTTAAATCCGGATTCTCCCTTAATGCTAACGCAACGCCGACAGAAATTGCCTCAAAACGAACTCGCGGGGTTGATCTTGCTTTTTCTGTTTTGGCAAAGCCGTGCGGAAAATTTTCCTTTACAAACACGAGCATGTTGCGAAATTCTTTGTAAAATAAATCCTTGTCGAAATCAATCAAATTGTTGATAAGGTACTCGTCTAAAAATTCATCCACCCTATGACCAAACTCTTTATAGCAATTTAAATACGCGAAGAAACGGAGGACGAATTCAAAACGCTCATGTCGTTTAACTTTGTTTTCGCTCATAGGACAAAGTTCAATGAAATTTTTATCGTTAGCGCATTTTTCAATAAAATTGGTAAACGGTCCAGGATAAGATCCTCTTCGTATTTCAGAAGGATTGGCCTTTATTCCGCTTGTATTAATGCGATAAAATAAATCCTGCCTAGACGTAGTTGGCGTGTCCTCTTCCAAAACGATGATTCTTAAAGTCTTGTTTAAAAATTTTCGTTGTTGGGCATCAGGTACATCCTTGAAATAAAATCCATTTAGATTTGTCAATTTTTTCAGACCGCTAAGTTGCAACTGGTTGTTGTAGAATTCAACAAGCGTTTGCATACGTTGCGCCCCATCAATTACTTCTTGCTTACCGTTGTCACAGTCTGCAAAAAACATAAACGGAATGGGCAAGCCCAAGAAAATAGATTCTAAAAATAGAGATTTATTCTCGGATTGCCATATGAACTTTCTTTGATACGTAGGGATGAAAAAATCTTTTCTTTTGAATTTTTCAATTAAAAGTTCTATCGTAAAGTCCTTTGTGTCATAATCAATTTGCTTTTGCATTTCTTTTATTTGCAAAACAGCAGCTTGTTTTTCTTCTGAAGATATGACGTGATCTTTCTTAGTTTGCGGCATTGTTGGTTACCTCCTGCAAATATGGCTTTGTATGCTAAGTCCAATGGCCCTTCCTAATTCGACTGGGACTGCGTTCCCTATATGCATTCCTATTTCTCGTCGAGTTGATGGGTGCGTTTTATCAACAAAGATGTAATCTTGAGGGAACGATTGTAAGATAGCCCCTTCTCTTAACGATAAAGCTCTATCTTGTTCAGGATGCCCAAAGCGCCCATTTCCATATCCGTAAAATTGAGTTGTTATAGTTGGGGATGGCTTATCCCAACACATTCTTCCATATACGGATGGATAAGTTTTGCCACTGCTCTTTTTATGGCATTTCAATTGCAAATTTTTGTCCCAGTCACGCCATGTACCGCCTGGGATGGATTGTTTTATTCGTTTTAAATTGATTGGAGAGAGTCGACAAGCGCTATGGAGCAAATCATTAGGGTCTTGCTCGCCATTTTGCAAAACTGATAAATTCCCTATTGCCTGACGCACAGTTGGGTAATGTTTCGAATCATATAAAGGAGGGATTAATTTTATTTCTCCCAAACGTGATGCTAATAAAACTAATCTTCTTCTATTTTGGGGGACACCATACTCTGGACAATTTACGATTTTCCAATCAATACAATATCCTAATTTATCTAATATAGCGATAAAGTCTACAAAGATATCCCTGCCCGCCAATTGCGGCACGTTTTCCATAGAAATTATTTCTGGGATTACTTCACTAATTAGCCGCGAAAATGAGCGCAAAAGCATCCATTTGTTATCTGTGTAACCATTTTTTCGATAGCGACTCGTGTACTTTGAAAATGGCTGACAAGGAGCGCAACCAACAAGGATACGAATGCAATTTGGAGGGTATAAAGATTTCAAATAGCCACTATCCAGAGTCGCGATATCATAACATAGGAATCGCGAATTATTATTTTTCTCATATGCAAAACGACATGTATCATCTATGTCTATTCCAAATTTCACAGGTATCCCAGATAAAGACAATCCTTTTGTGAGCCCGCCAATTCCGCAAAACAAGTCAATCGCAACAGAGTGCATATACAAACACCTCTTTTAATTCTTAGTAGCCGTACTGAGTTCATAGAGTCTAACCTTTTAGCATAGCTGGAATTTGATGAAAATTACAGACTTATAAAATATGCGCTAGTACGGTAAGATATATGTCGAAAGGAGGGGAACGGAATGGATAAATCGCTTCCCAATATAGCGAATTGCAAAACAATCCGTAAAAAGATTGATGGCTTTCTAAATCACGCAAATCAGAAACAGCTAGAACGTATTTACAAGGCAATCAAAGCAATATGTTTACTCAGTTAATTAAAATGCCCGTTTTATAAGCGGGCATTTTTATTCGCCCAATATGGATTCAATGTATTTCTTTATAACAGCTCTTTCTTGACCATTTAAGGCAAGATATTTTGAAATTATTTTTCTATCCATTTCATCTAAATGGTACGCGATCGTTAATTCGTCCATAACTGTTTCAGGCAAATCCTCAAACATTTCGCCTTGTCCTGTGGTAAGCCAATCATATGAAACTTTAAATTCGCGGCACATAAGAGAAATAACAGCGTCAATTGGCTGATTTCTCCCGATCTCATAGGTTGCAATCGTATTAGGTTTAACACCTATGCGTTCGCCGAACTCTTTTTGAGTTAGATTAAGCGACTTTCTTAGCTCTTTTATGCGTTCGCCCAACAACGTCACCTCCTTAATATGATTATAACACGACAGAAAGCTATGTCAAGAAAAAACTTCGCAAAATCAAAATCGGTGCTTGACGTTTTTGATTTTATGAGTTATAATAATCGCATAATCAAAAAGGAGGCGTTAGATGTGTTTGATAAAAATACAGTATTAGCGGAAGCAATAGATATTGCCGAAATGCTTTCCAAATTATCTCATGGGGAGC
>CAJUDU010000012.1 GCA_910584935.1 uncultured Butyricicoccus sp.
TCGATTTCTTCCTGCGAAAGTGTCCCACCGGAGGAACCTGCCGGTTCTGGCGCTGGCGCTGGGGCGGGCGCTGGTTCATCGCCGATATCCAACCCAAACCCTGCGACCAGTTCTTTTGCAAGTTCCACTGACATGACATTCATAAACTCGCTTTTCAGGGATGGTTCAATATCCAGCGCAAATTTTACAATCACAATCGGCCCTTTTGGAACAGGCAAACGTTTATTCTTAAATTCCTCTAAATCTTCCACCTCAAAGGTTTCAGGTGTAGAGATATTGACACTGTACCCTAAAAAATCCGAAAGTGATGTTGCAGCAGACCCCATCATCTGGTTCATGACCTCACAAACTGCGCTGAGGGTCAATTCGTTCATTTCAAATTCTTCATCCGGCGTTTCTGTGCCCATCAAGATATCAACAATTACTTTGATATCGCTAAGTTTGAGCACCATAATATTGCTGCCAGTCACGCCGCTGACATATTTAATTTCCACGCCAATTGCGGGCTCCATTGGACCTAGCTGGAAATCCTCCGCATTGACAACCGAAACGGTTGGCGTTGTGATATCGACGCGGTGATCCAGCATATTGGAAATTGCAGTTGCTGAAGAACCCATCGCGATATTGCTGACTTCGCCAATCGCACTGATTTCTAATGGTGAAAAAATATTACTCATTTCCCTGACTGCCCCTTCTTTCGGCTTTATGGTAAACCTGCTTGATCTTTACGGCAAGATGTTTTTCACTGACGCCCATCATACCGTCGAACCATTTCTGCCCGCCGATACGCAGAAAAACCTCGCTGTCTTTTTTCCGGTTCAAATCTATCACATCGCCAACATTCAGGTTATAGATATCCCGGAGCCGCAGGGTTGTACGTCCAAGTTCGGCAACAACCTCCAGACTGGAATCGCGCAGCTGATCAAAAATGTTCTCCGAATGATCTGCGGAAGCCATATGTTTTGCGGGGTTTTCCTGATTGATTTTTGTAAAGATATTGGTCAGCATCATCCCTGGCAGGCATATGCTGAGATGTCCTTCGCAATTTGGGAATTTAATTTTCAAATCCACCAGCACAACGGTTTCATCCAAACCGATAAGCTGCACCAGCGTCGGGTTGGTTTCCACCCGTTCAAAGTCGAAATCGAGCTGGATATAATTTGACCATCCTTCACCCATCATCTGAACAAACTCTTTCATCAGGTGTTCATACAACCGCAAATCCAAATCGGTATAAATATATTCATCGGGCATATCATCTTCCGAGCCGCCATTGCCACCCAGCATCCGGTCCATCATATTGACCATCACTGGGGTTGTGATATAGAATAGGATAGGGCTGTCATCCTGCCTCCCTTGCATATTGAGGTGCCCCACTGCAAGCACGGCGCCCTCTGTTAAGGCATTGGAAAATTCATAATACCTTTGTTCCTCCACCGTATCCATTTCCACTTCGCAGCTGGCGTGCAGCAGACCATTAATCCTAGTATTCAAAATACGGGCGTAGTTATCAAAGATACTGCCCAACATTTTCAGCCGGTCTTTGGTAAATTTCCGTGGACTGGTAAAGTCATATTTACGGTATTTCTTTTCCGGTTTTGCTTCCTGCTGTACCGGTGCGCCCCCTCCGCCCTGCATGGAACTGAGGAGTGCGTCTATCTGACTTTGTGATAATACCTCCGCCATCCGCCAACCTCTTTTCCGGAGTTTTTATTGTTGTGTCACCTGGCCATCCAGAGAACCTTCGCCAGCGCGTAGGCTGTAATACTGCTGGATACTGTCGCTAAGCCCGTTTGACGCGTCACGTCCGGTGATGATAATTTCCACACGGCGGTTGCGGCTGCGCCCTTCGGGTGTTTCATTGCTTGCAATTGACCGGTGCTGCCCATAGCCAACGCTCAAAATACGTCCTGGATCAAGCGTACAATGATCTTGAATAAAAACCGTTGCAATTGCTGAACGGTTAGATGCTAAGAACCGGTCGACTGTTGGGTTATTGGGCTGGCTCATACTCGCTTGCGCGGTATGACCCATAATGCGTACCTCATCAATATATGGGGCGGCCTGACTAAAGATATTTGATATATCTGTAAGCACCTGCTGCCCTGCGGGTTTAATTTCATAGCTTTCGCCATCAAAGAAAACGGTATCATCAAACGAGATAAAAACATAGCCGTCGCCTTTGGTGGTTTCGATGCTCTGCCCAGACTGGCTTTCCTGCGCATAACGCTGAAGCGCCTGATAAAGGGCTTCTATTTCAGCATCAATTTCCTCTTGTGTTGCTGCAACTTGGTCTTCGACAAGCCCTAACCCTTCATTATTTGCTTCATCGGCAGGGCCTTTGTCGCCGGAATCTTCTTCATATTTCGGGATAGCGTTTGGGTTAAAACTTTTGACCAATGCCATCCATTTATTTTCATCCACGCTAGACATCGAATAAAGCAGCACGAAAAAGCAAAGGAGCAGGGTAACCATATCACCATATGTATCCATCCAGTTAGCGCCGCCACCGCCGCTGCTTTTTTTCCGTTTCATGAATGTGCCTCGCTTTCCGCTGTTCCTAAAGCTGCCCCCTGTGGCGCAGTTATGAACACGCCAATGCTGACGCCGTACTTTTTTGATGTTCCGCCGCCAGCATTTTCAGTTTTATATGTAATTTACGTCCTGTGTACCCATTGTATTTTACCGCTTTATTTACAGGCTAATGCGCATCAGCTCATTATATGCGTCCAGAGCCTTGTTGCGCAGCTGCACCAACATAGCAATAGACATTTCTGCTTTTGCCGCGGCAATGGTCGAAACAGCAGGGTTATCCAGTTGCCCTGTGGCAAGCAGGTAATCTGTTTCTTCCCATTCCGCCTGTGCTTCATTGACCGATTGAAGCGCCGAACGGAAAATATCGCCAAATGACAGCGCTGGGGTTTCCGCTTTGACCTGACTTTCTTCAGGAGTCAGCGGCATTTTGCTCCAAAGCGGGGTAATTGCATTAAAAGTTGTCATTTTCATTTCACCTCAGCGATTTATCTGCCAATTTCCAGGCTTTTTGCGATGACGCTTTTTAGCGTATTGAATGCGGTTACATTTGCGGAATAAGCTTGTGTTGCAGCCATTGCGTCAGTAATTTCCTTAACAAGTGTCACATTTGGCATTTCCACATAACCCTGTTCATCCGCGTCGGGGTTCGTGGGGTCGAATGTAATCGGCAAATCGGTTGGATCTTCCACAATATCCGCAACGCGCACGCCGCCTGCTTTTTCATAGCCACGGTTTGATGCTTTTGCGGCAGCAGCCATTGCACGGCGGAAGCCATTGCGTCCAGATTCAGATTGGAACACAACCATTTTCCGGCGGTAAGCGCCGCCAGCCTCAGTGCGGGTTGTGTTGATGTTTGTAATATTTTCCGAAATGACATCCAGCCGCAGCTGTTCTGCTGTCAGACCAGAGCCTACGATATTCATTGATGTAACAAAAGCCATAGCAGCTTCTCCTTTCCCAAAAGCAAATTATCCGTTAATCGCAGTGCGCATCAGTGAAAGATGGCTGGAAATCGACTGATAAACGTGCTGCAGCTGATAAGCATTGCGGATCAGTTCCACGCTTTGTTCCGTGACATTGACACCGTTATTGTCCATACGGGTCTGTTCCTGTGGTTCTTCGACTTTCCATTGCGCATTTTCAATCACTTCGCGGACAGATTTGGACGTTGCGCCTCGGGCACTGCGTGCTGCACGCAGCTTCTGTTCAAATTCTTCCTCAAACGTAACGAGTTTCACCTTATAATTTGGTGTTTCCGCATTTGCAATATTATCTAGGATGGCGGCCTGCTTTGCCCATAAGAAATCCATGGATTTTTCTAGCATGCCCATCCCAGTTCCAGTTAATCCTAACATGGTTATCGCATCCTCCTTGTTATACCAAGCCCTTATACCAAATCATAGATATTGCCGGTGCAAAATATTATTTGTGAAAAATTAAAGATTTCATTCGCACAAATCCATATATATAATACCCTTTTTACCCGGTTGTTTCAATAGGTTGCGCGAAAAAAACAGGGCAAAAACGGAAAAGAATTTTCTGAAATTCGCCCAATCATTACAACAAGTTTCACTAAAATCCAAAAGGGCGTGCCATCTGCCAGATCAGCGAGGCACGCCTTTGTAAATGGTTTACATCTGTTTCAAGTGGAAACGCCTTGTCTGTTCTTGCAGCAAGCGCACCTGTTCAAACAGCTCCATGCTTACCGCAGCAGATTCTTCACTGCTTGCGGAGTTGGTCTGTACAACTGCCGAAATTTGGCTAATGCCTTCTGTCACCTGCGCGATGGATTCTGCTTCACCCTGCACAGCGGTTGCGATTTCGCCAATTTCGTCGCTGGAAGCAACCACAAGTTCCAATGTTTTTTGTAGTGTCTGCGAAACCTCACCCACAATTTTGCCGCCGCGTTCGGACGCATTTACAGAATTTTCGATGAGTTCGCGGGTTGCTTTTGCGGCGCGGTCGGATTGCGCTGCCAAGCTGCGCACTTCATTGGATACAACGGCAAAGCCTTTGCCTGCGGTGCCAGCGCGTGCCGCTTCCACCGCTGCATTCAGCGCAAGGATATTGGTTTGGAATGCAATATCCTCAATGGTTGCAATAATTTCACCAATTTTGCGGGATGCTTCGGTAATATCGCGCATTGCGTTTACCATATGCTGCATCTGGTCGCTGCTGACGGTAACTTGCTCCCGTGCCAACCGTGCATTTTCCTGTGCATTGGTTGCGGCAACAACATTGCCAGAAGCATTTTTCGAGAGCATATCCAGCGTTGCAAACATTTCTTCTACTGAGCTTGCCTGTTCGGTTGCACCCTGCGCGAGTGCCTGAGAACTGCTGGAAAGCTGTTCCGCGTTGCTGGAAACACG
The DNA here is from genome assembly GCA_910584935.1 of uncultured Butyricicoccus sp. Classification (GTDB taxonomy): domain Bacteria; phylum Bacillota; class Clostridia; order Oscillospirales; family Butyricicoccaceae; genus Butyricicoccus_B. The sequence continues at coordinate 4,905 of CAJUDU010000012.1, forward strand.
ACGTTCTGCCTGCCCAATTTTACCAAGTGCCAAAGACAACGTAGAAGTCAGGCTGTCAATTGACTGTTCAATGGATTTAAAATCACCGATAAATGGTGTTTCAGTATGCACATCAAAACGGCCCTGTGAAAGCAGCTGCATAATCCGGTTGATATCCTTGACGTAACTGCGGATAACAGCAAGGGATTGTTCCAATATCTTTGCCAGTTCGCCGATTTCGTCTTCGGTCTGGTAGTCCAGTGCAAGTTGCAATTTGCCTTCTTTCAGCGGCGCAGTTTTCTTTGTAATATAGAGGATTGGGCGTACAATTGCTTTAAAGACATACAGGATGAGGCTGATTAGGCAGAAAAGCGCCAATAACCCAAAAACACCGGTCATAACCTGCATCATATGGATAGTCTGTTTCATATTTTCCGCACTTGCCTGGCTGAGTTCGGTGCTTTTTGCCACCACATCATCCAGCAGCCCAACCAAAGTTGAAAGGTTTGCCTGTATGGTATTCTGATAATAGGCTTGTGCCCCAGCAGGGTCTTCCCCCAGCATATCCAATACTTTTTTTGCCGATTCATGGAGTTGTTTATGTAATGGTTCCAACTGCTGGCGCAGCGCCAAAACATCCGCGTCTTCTGTGCCAGCTTCACCATAAATCCATTCGCCCAGCACACAGGTTGTCGGGTCCATGCTTCCTGTAAATTCCTTGCCAGCATACAGCGCATTACTTAACCCCGATGCCCATTTATAATGTGCTACAGTTGCTTTCTGTGCCCTGTCCAGCAGATTCGCTGCCATTTGGCTGTCCGCCTGGCTGCTTTTAATTTGGAAAATACCGGTTGTTGTTGCAGCGCTCAGCAATACAACCGAGCCAATGGTTGCCGCCACCCGGATCCACACCATTTTCCTAATACTTTTGCGCATTCACGTTCTCCCTTCTCATCGTTACACATGAAATCATGCCTCTGCTCAACCGCCGAGGCTGTTAATCATCAAGTCGGTATCCACCATACACTGCATATAAAGCGCGCCAATTTCCTGATCGCCAATTGGTTTAGGCAGTTTTGGCAAAAGCAGTTTTGGGTTTTCCATCTCATAAATCATCACATAATGCAGGAATGTTTCATACTCATTGCCGCCCTGCCCCGACAGCACATCCTTAATTTGCTGTGACAGCTGGACACCATCAAGGATATCCTCAATTTTTGTACCCAGTATATTTTCCATCAAGCTGAACATACCGAGCAGAAAACCTTGCCCGCTGTCCACTGTATCGCCAACGCGTTCCATCAGCCGTTCCATAAACAGCCCACGCAAATAGGCACGATGGATTGGTTCTTCGGATTCTGCCATATTGTTTTCGCGCGCCAGCATCAGCAGCGCATAGCGGCGCAGTTCTTCACTGCCCATCTGTATCAGCGCCCGCCGGATATCATTTTCCAGCTTGCCGTCATTGCGGTAAGGGAAACCGGTCTTTTGCAGCAGCAGATAGGTCATGTTGGCATTGTCCAGAATCAGCTTTGCGCAGCCGTCAAAGTCCACATTTTCCTGAAGCAGCGCGTTAAGCAGCCGCCCATATGGGGAATCCGTGAGCGTTGGGATGCGTTTATTCAGCAAACGCGGCTTTTCAAAATAATACCCTTGGAACAGCAGGAAATCCATTGATTTTGCCGTGTCAAAATCACCTTGGGTTTCGACCTTTTCGGCAAGCATTGTCACAGGGATGCGTTTAAGCTTTTTGGACATCCGCCGCAGCTGGTCGCGGGTGAACCGTCGGAAATCCACTTTCACAATATTCACCAGCGGCAAAATCGGGTTGAATCGGACGCTGCCATCATAACCAGACAGCACAAGTGTAAACCCGTTATCCCGCAACTCCTCCAGTTTTTTGATCACAACATCATCATTTGAGATATCTGCCATCACTTCCACAACAACTTCCTGTGGATCAGTCAGCAGGACAAAATCATTGAGGATCAGGTTCCGAGTAAAATGGATATAAGCAGGCAGCCCATTGGTGAGTTTGGACAGCCCAAATAATGAAATAGCATCTGACAACACATTCCGGGTAGCAGCGTCGCCATCCTGGATGTTGGAAACGTTGCCATTACGTCCATCCCGGTAGAAAAGCTCATAACTTCGTATTTCTTTATTTGCATTAAAAATTGGTTGCCGAGCGATATATGCATACACGCAAGCATCCTCCCTTTCATGGTTCTGGTGTTTGCCGGCAGCGGATAATCACATTGTCATGTTCCGCTAGCTTTTGGCTGAACTGCCCTGGCACCCCATTGATATACAGGTCTACCGGCTGGTCTAGCCGTTCAAAGTCCAGCCCTGAGTGCGGCAAAACATCCATTAAATAATATGGTTCCCCATTTTCTTTCCGCGGCAGCCGTAACGGTTCGCCGTTTAGCGTAATGATAAATGGTTTTGCCTGCCTGCGCACAGGCGCTGCCACGGGCGCAGCGCGGGACGGCATTGCAGGTGCTGGACGGGTGACAATCACATCACCAGTCTGTATCTGGTATTCCATGGGAACCGCCGCGCCATTGACCGACACACCGCCAGAGAAATGGTCACCCAATAACTGCGCAAGTGTACAGCAAGCATTTTTACCCGGCTTTGCCGGGGTAAACTGAATGTTGTCCCCTGCGTTTACCACAGAGGAAAGTTCCGCTTGCTGCCCATTAAGCAGGATGACTGGCGGTACAGAAGCCCCGCCTCGGAAGAATTTCCGCGCGCCATCCAGCGTACAGGCAAGATTCGCGCCTGTACGTCCCATCATATCGCCATAATTACAGCCGTTCATCAGCAGAATATCGCGTATGGTCAGCGTACCGCTGCGGAATAACTTGGCTGGCACGCCATTGAGCGCTACCACATAGCTGTCGTTAATCATGCCGAGCGCCGCGGAAACAGCAATGCCCAGTGGCGTGGAATATTCCGGGTCGTTAAGCATAAATGCATCGGAAAACGCATTTTTTTCAAAATGGTTGCCTGCAATGGCAACCCTTGCAGCATCCATTTGCATCTGTGTGGCAACCGCCTCACGCAATCCCTGCAATTTGCTGCCGCCACCAGCAAGGAACACCGCCGAGGGCGCATTGCCATTAAGTTCCATAATTTTTTCGGTAATGCCTTTGGCAAGAAGCTGGACGGCAGGCGCAATCAACTCTAAAATCTCACTGGCAGAGCACTCATGCGGCAGACCCATAATATCAGTATACCGCAATATATCGGTTTCGCCAACTGCTATTTTAAGAGTTTCCCCGGTTTTGAAATCGACAAGCAATTTTTTCATCAGCAGTTCGGTAACTTCATCGCCCGCAACGGTTGTCATGGTATAACCGACAACGCTGCCATCGCGGCAGATAGCAATATCCGATGTACCTGCGCCAATATCGACCAGCACCAGGTTCAGCAGCCGGATATCCACTGGGATTGCCGCATTAAGCGACGCAATCGGTTCCAAGGTCAGGCTGGACACTTCCAACCCAATCCGTTCTACCACTGTATACAAACTGTCCACCACTTCACGCGGCAGGAAGGTTGCAACCACATCGACTTCCAGCCTGCGCCCCCGATGCCCGCGCAAGGTAGACATGGGATAGCCATCCAGCCGGTACTGTGCCGCTGTATAGCCGACCATATAGAAAAAACTGTCACGGTCGCTGGTGATTGCCGCTTCTGCGGCAGAAACCGCGCCAGCTTCCAACTGATTCACAATTTCATCTGTTGCCTGCTGCGCTTGGGAATATTCCAGCATAAAACTTGCTTTTTCCGATTTGAGCGCACGCCCTGCCGCTGCTACACACACATGTTTTAATTTCAGGTGCAGCCGTTCTTCCAACTGGCTGACAACCTTGCCCGCAATCGCGGCAACCTGTTCAATATCTTCAATCTGGCCGTCAATCATGGCACGCCTGCCATGTTCCATCATTTCGATATCCAGCACATGGAGCCTGCCTTCTTCTTCCCGCCCGACGATACCAACAATGCTGCGCGTACCGATATCAAGCGCAAATATTGTTTTTTGATCCTGTTCCTGCATCCCCGGCAAAACAGCCACCCCTTCTATCTCCTGTACCTGCCCGCTATGTTGCGGAGTTATTGTTCCCATCCGGACTGGGCGGCGCGCCCGCCTGTGCCCAGGCGTGCCCCTGCCGGAAACGTTGTGCCGCCGCATCAGCGGCAATGCAGGCGGCAAGCTGCCGCCTGTCCTTTTCGGGTTTTCCCATGCCCAAGCTCCATTGCGGGGATTCCTCCTTTTCCTTTTGTTTACCGGAAACTGTTATAAAAAGAGCGCTTACCGCCCATTCGCATACTGACCCGCTTGTCAAGTTCCATGATTTTCTCCAGCAGACGGCGGTTACGCATTATGTCCTCATGCAGCGCATTTTCTTCCGCAGATGTGCCTTCGGCACCAGACAAAAGCTGGCTCAACCGGATGGCGTCGCCATCTTCCATGCCGAGCAGCCCTTCCCGGATCTCCCCTTCGGTTTCCTGAAGGACAAGAAGCGGTTCTTGCCGCATAGAAATCAGCATTTTGACAGAAACTTCATCCCGCCGGTCGGCAGCCTGGGCAAGCTGCCCTGTTAAATCCATGATTTCCATCAATTTTAGGTATTGTTTCCGTTTTTTGAGGCGGATTTTCTCCAATTCTTCCTTCCACACGCGAAAACGCCATCCTTTCGGTCATCCGACAGCGGCATACTTTTTTGCAAGCTTGCCGCTGAGTGCTAACTCTTTTTGCATTTATATCGAAATAATAAATAGGGTTATGCTATGCCATGGCGAAACCCTATAATTCTCATTATATATATCGACACATCCGGGAAAAAAGTTAGGCGCTTGTGGGAAGAAATTTCATCCGCCAAATACCCACGACAGTATTTTCCCACCGTGAAATGGCTTACTTTTTTGCAGGAAATACCGATATATTTTTAGGGGAATGCATTTCACTTGCCCAAAAGGTGATATCCCCATCAAAAAACGATTTCCGCCGCCCTGCGGCGTGACCAAAAATACACAATCCAAATAAAAGGAGTTTTCTATGCAAAAATGTTATCCCGACAAGCTTGCGCGGCAGCCCTGCGCCGCTATGCCGGATAAAGGCTTTGCGGTCCGTGACGGGCCGGCTGCGCGGCGTTTACCCATGCCGTGCGGCACATCCCCCCTGCACACGCAAGGAGGAGGTGAACATTCAGATTGACAGCGATGTGTATCCTCTTGCCAGAGCGCCCTGCTGCCCTGGCAACCGCTTTGAACACCCATAAAAGGAGGATTTGAGAATGTTCCACTTCAAGCTGCGTGGCAGCAAGCCTGCCGCCCTGTTTTTAAGTGCGGCGCTCCTGCTTTCCTCCATCCATTGGACGCCGCCTGCTGCGGCTGCAAATGAATGGATGCAGGATTCTTTGGACAAGCTGACCAATTGGGGCGTTGTCTTAGGCGATGAAGCGGGCGGGCTAAATCTGGATGCCCAGATTACCCGCGCGGAGTTTACCGCCATGGTCAACCGTGCTTATGGCTACACTGAAACGACATCAACACCATTTAATGATGTACTGCCCAGCGCCTGGTATGCTGATGATATTTCCATTGGCTACAATACCGGCTATTTCAGCGGCACGTCACCGACCACAGCTTCCCCTGGGCTTTCGCTGACCCGTGAACAGGCGATTGCCGTGCTGGCGCGCAACCTGCGCCTGGAGGAGTCCACCGGTGAAGTCACGGAATTTACCGATGGGCATGACTTTTCTAGTTGGAGCCGCGGCTATGTCAAGTCTGCGGTCAACCGCGGACTGGTCAACGGCTATGATGACAGCACTTGCCGTCCGCAAAACAATATTACCCGCGGCGAAATGATTAAACTGCTGGGCGATGCGCTCGGCACCCTGATCAACACCGAAGGCAGCCATTACCTTGGCGGCGTTGTCGGCAATGTCACCGTCAGCACACCAAATGTCACCCTGCATGACACAACAATTGCTGGCGACCTATATTTGACCGGCGGCGTTGGTTTGGGCGATGTCATTTTGGAAAACGTTGATATCCTTGGCAGGATTATTGTATCCGGCGGCGGCGAAAGCGAACGCGGTGATTCCAGCATCCTGCTGCGCAATGTCAATGCGCGGGAACTGCTGGTTGACAGCCTTGCCGAACAATATGTGTCAATCAGCGTCCAAAATGATACCACGATTGAACAAACCACCTTACGTTCCAATGCGTTCATTGAAGATAATACCTTAGATGGGCGTGGACTGTTAAACATCAACCTGGATTCCCCGCTGGACGATGCACAGTTTAACCTTGCGGGCAACCTGAAAACAGTGATTAACCGCACACCGGATTCTACGCTGAATATCGCACGCGGCAAAGTGCTTAACCTGACCATTGACGAACACGCGACGGATTCCCAGCTGAATATTGCCATTGACGCAACAGCGACCACCCTGAACCTGGATACTGGCATCCGCGTCACTGGACAGGGCGATATTGGCAACCTTGTCGTCAGTGCTTCTGGTTCTTCCACCGAAATGCTGCCGGATAATATCACCATCCGTCCTGGCGTTTCCGCTTCCATTGCCGGTGAAACCATGGATACTGTCCTTGGTGAGGAATCTTCTGACGATCCCCGCCTGCTGGCAGGCTATCCGCGGGCAGATGATGTCGCGCCGACTTCACTTGAAGCGATTTTCTCCGCCAACAAGAGCGGTACCGTTTACTGGGCAGTAACGCCAATGGCAAGCGGTTATGTGGAAGACGCGGATACCCTGATTAAGCCGCCCACATACGGCCCAACCCTGCTGCGTCGCGGCACGGTGAATCTGACCGCTTCCGACAAGGAAACATCCACCAAAATCACCGGCCTTACCATGGATGGCAACTATTATCTTTCCGCTGTCCTGGTGGATTCCCGTGAACAGCGCAGCCTTGTTAAACATATTTCATTCAGCACACCGGATAATACGGTTCCAGCTTTCGCAACCGGGCATCCATATCTCAGCCAGATTACCAATATTGGCGCTCAGGTAACGGCAATGACCACCAAGAGCTGTAAGCTGTATTACGCGCTGCTGCCAAGCGGCAGCACTGCACCGCGTGCCAATGACTTCCTGACGGAATCCATCACTGGCTTGCTCGGCTTTGGTTCTGTGGACATGATTAAAAATGCCCCGGAAACCTTCTGGGTCAATGACGATGATTTGGAAGAAGTCAAGACATATGACCTGTACTTATGGCTTACCGATGCTGATTCCGGGTTAAGTTCTGCTGTGCGCAAGATTACATTTACAACAGTAGACAAAACCCCGCCGGAGTTTGTCAATGATCTGCACGTCAGCCGTGAACAGGCGACATCCATTAGCTTGACTGGTGCAATCAATGAAGCCGGTACTATTTATTGGGTTGCCGTTCCGGAAGGTGAAGAATATCCAAAGCCACCTGCAAACAATGGCATTGATACCAGCGACCCGAATGCCCCGGATGATTCTGATGAAGAAAATAACGAGGAAGAGGATTCCGAACCAACGCTGGATACTGATGGTAAAGTGAACCTTGCCAGCACTTATGCCAAGCTGCAAGTCATTTATGGGCTGAATGCGTTCAAGAGCGGACGGGTTTCCGCCCGTGCCAATACGGATTTCACCTTTACCGTTTCCGGGCTTACCGCACAGCACCATTATGATATCTATTATCTGGCAGTTGATGCCGCAGGCAACTATGCGGAACGGGTTGAAATGATTACAGGCAATACGCTTGATAACATTGCACCAACTGCAACCCAAGAATTCACCCGTTTTTCTGAAGATGATAAGACTGCGCCTTATGCAAACACCGATATCAACCTGATTTTCAGTGAAAATGTGCAAAATGCGAACACCTCGCAGCCATTCCTGACGTTGTACCAAAATGTTGAAAACGCAACCGTTGGCAGCGCCGAATGGAGCGCGGCACGTGACGCATTGGCAGATGCGCTGGAAGAAACCGTATGGCTCATGACTGCCGCCACAGGCAACCGTTTGCCAGAACGAGTCAAAGTCCGTTCCAGCGATAATGAAAATGATGAAGATTGGGTCATTGATTACCGGAATGCAAAAGTCACCCAAGATGATGACAATAAACTGACAATCACCTTCCCAACAACCAATGACAACAATAAGGACAGTGCGCTGAACCTGCGCAGCGGCAATACCTACTTCTTTGAACTGCACGACATTGCGGATACATCCACCAATAAAAACCGCATGGGTGTTACCCAGTTGCCGCGCTTCACCACCATTGCCGCACAGATTTTCCTGGAAGACGCACAGCTTACTATGCTGTCCTCTACACGCGACCCCAACGATGAAGGCAAACCAATTGATATTACATTCCGTATGACGCCATTGTCTACCTCCACGATGGATGACGAAACTGACTGGGATATGCTCATGTGGATGGATATGTCCTGTGAATTTGACCTGTTCCGGCGCGAACGCACTGGCAATGTTTCTACTCCATGGGAAAATATTGGTTCTTATGATATCACAACGCCATCCAATGGCACTATGCAAGGCATCAGCATTGGTTATGACCGAGACCCTACCACCAATGAGTTCCCGCAGCTAAACACTACCTTGCTTGAAGATACTATTTATGAATACGCTATCCATTTTACACGGGTAGATGATTTGTCTGACCGTGATTCGTGGAGTTCCAGGATTAACTTCCGCACTGCGATTATGGCGGGCAGCTCCGCAAGGCTGAATACCCTGTCCAACAATGTCAACAACTACGATGATATGGTTGCGGAACAGTATATCGCTGATATCACTTCCCCTAAACCATTCACACTCATTTGCCAGTTTACCGACCATAACCCGCCGGTATTTACCAATGGGTACCCGCAGTTTGTCCCGGGTGATACTTCAGCGCACATGAACGTGATGCTGAACCGTACTGGTACGGTTTATTATGCGGTTGCACCGGTAGAAGATGTTGATACTGGTTCTGGTACTGTGAAACGTTCTATTATCAACACCGTTGCCCTTGATGACGCAAATAACAGTTCCGATGGCCTGGTTGATTTTAACCGCGTACCGCAAATGGGCGGCGTTGGCGATGTTTTGTTGGAAGACCCGTCTTACCTGCGTATTGTCAACCCGAATTACAGCAATAACCGCATTAAGACTGGTACGGCAACCGTCAGCACTGATGTTGCACCGATTACCGTCACCGGATTGGAAGCAGATACCGATTATTATGTGTATTTTGTTATCCGCGGCGAAGGGCAGACATATTCTAAGAATGCTTACATTTACAAGTTCCATACCGAGAATATTGTAAAGCCAATTATTTCGCTGTCACGTAACAATCCATCTGTTACCATTAGCACTGACCGCGAAGCAACCGTACACTACCTGCTTGTCCGTGCAGATGGCGGCGGCTTGCCGGAAATCCTGCGCAAACGGTTCAGCACCGTTGCCAACAATGAATGGCTTAGTGCAAACCCGAACAGTACAATGACTGTACTGGAAGCGCTGAATACTGATGTGCGCAGCGGCAACAAATCCACAGGTTCTGTCTTTGACCTCTATGCGATGGATAACGCAAAAGAAGAACTTGCCAACTATATCCGTTCACAAGGTTATGGTTCTGGCGGTACAGGTTCAACCTTTGCCGGTCCTGCAAGTGGTGTAGAAGTCACACCGGAAAAATCTGTTCCTGTCAACTGCGAACGGACTTGGCCGCTTGATAAGAGTGCGCAATATGCGTTCCTTGCGGTCGGCAGAAGCCCGCTGGGTTCTGGCGATGCTTTCCGTGCCACATATTATATTACTGTTGTGGATCAGGAAGCGCCGCTAGTCACAGGTATCACACCTTCTATTATTGCGGTTGGCAATCTCGCCAAAGGCGACCTGACACTGCAGTTTGATGAACCGCTTTATTTCCGTTCATCATCTGGCGATGCACAGGATACAAAAGGCGTAGACCTTGGCTCCGTACAGGCGCCTGGTCGTTTGGACGATTTCATTAGTGTTCAAAATACGTTTAATAGTTCCTCGGCAGCACGTTTCACGGTTTATACTGATGATAGGCTTGTCAACCAAAATACGCAAACTGTCCGTGTTGAATTTGAAGCAATACCAGATGGTACTTACGGCTTCAGCTTCCTTGGTAGCTTGTGTGACCGCAATGGTAATACCAGAGCTCCGCTAAATATCAGAATTACAATCTCTACAAACGCCGCTGGCGGCAAAGAGATGACTTACACCATTCCAAAAGAATGGAACGGCGGCGCAGTATAACCAGCAAAAAGCCGGAGCATTTCTGCTCCGGCTTTTGCCTTGCCTGTTTTTCTGTTATAACAAAAGGTCAACATGACCGCCCTGCGTTTTGTCCGGATTTTCCGGGGATTCTTCCACATTCTCCTGTTTTTCTGCTTTGCGCTGTTGGCGCAAAAGCTGCTGTAATTGTTTTTTGATTTCTTCAATCTGTTTTTCCAGCTTTTCTTGTTTCTTTTTATCGCCGCTTTCAACCGCTTTTTGCCGCTCCAGTGTCAATTGTTGTAGCTTCTGCTGAAGCGCCTGGATTTTTCCATCCACGTTGCTGGGCGCCGCTTTTCCACCGGATGCCGCCGGGCTTATCCCTGAAATATTCATAAAATCATCACCTCTGCCCCAAGTATAGTGCTTTTTTTGGGGCAAAGCAATGGATTTGCTGTCAAATGTCTGATTGTTGATGTGAAATGCACAAAAGTACATCTAACATGAATTTCCCATCCTGAATGCCTGCTTCCAATGTTCCCCTATGCTTGCCCACTACTGCGCGGATGTTGGAAATCCCAATCCCCTCGCAAAAAGTATCCTGCCCTTCCGGGCAAAAATTTTCTATGCTCAAAAGAAAAAACTTGCCATGCCGTTTTCCGTTTAATACAATCTGTTTTTGATCATCCGACAGGCTTTCACACGCCTTTATCGCATTATCCACCGCGTTTGATAAGATAATGCACCAATCAATATCCGCTATTTGCGAATCTGATGGTATCTGCATTTGGCAGATTATCGTAATATTTTGCTGTGCCGCCGCGGAAAATTTACTGCTTAGCAGTGCATCCACTGCCGGGTTGCCTGTGTGGAATGGGTCTGCCAGGGCATCCGAAACCATTTCCAATTCAGAAAGATATGCCATTGCCCGGGATATCTCATTTTTTTGCAAAAGTCCATGCAGCATCAGCAAATGATTGCGGATATCATGCCGGAATGCACGCATTTGCTGCTGATGCAGTTGTACTTGCTGTAAATATGCTGTTTGTTCTTTTGTCTGCAACGCGAATAACTGGTTTTCCTGTTCTGCCTGTGCCGCTTTTTCCAAATAGCAATATGCAACCAAAAGTGAAGCCAGTGCAATACAGGCAACAATCTGCAGCCCTAAAATTTCTGTGCTGCTCACCAGCGGATATACCAATCCTGTTTCTGCATTCCAAACAATAGTATCCCCGTAAACACAGTATAATACCACCTGTTCGGTGAATCCAATGAAAAGCAATGGAAATGATAAAATGCTTCGCGCTGTCAACCTATGGTTATGAAAAAATACCCGAAAAATGGCTGTAAATGCAGCAGCCATAAAAACAAGCGGCATCAGTGCAAAGAAAATTTCCATTCTTTCAGCCTGTTGTGCCAATCGTGTGATAAAAATATAAATAATGGTACCAGTAATCGTATTGGCAAAATATAATATGGAAATCAACAGAGCGGAAATTGACATCGCTTGTTTCCATCCGCATTTCAACACAGCACACCCATACCCGAAAAGAAATAAAAATCCGCATAAAAACGGGAGAAATAACACCAGATACCGCGCAAATATGCCGTAAAAACAACACCATAGCATTGTCCAGCCGCACACTGTATACCAAGGGTTCTTTTTGGCGACATACCGCCCGAAAAAATATAATGCCATGCAAAAAGGGGCAAAATCGTATAAAAAACGGTAAATAATTTCTTTTATCATATTTTTCCTTTCCCTTTGATGTGCCAAAGCAAAGCTTCCATCAATGCCCCACGGCGCAGGCGCGAAACAGGAATATGTGCCCCATTGGCTAAAACTGCCTGACCCTCTGTAATCTCAACCAAATAATCCAAGTTCACCAAATAACTTCGATGACATTTATAAAACCGGCTGCCAAGTTGGGCTTCTAACCCAGACAATCTGCCATAATAATCAATCACTTCCTCCCGCAAATGCAGATAGATTTTCCGGTTTATCACCTCACAATAATAAATCTGATTCAGCTTTACTGTTTTACAGGAATGTATGGTTTGAACCAATAAGGCTTGCCCTTCTAACTTCCGGACTGCCCGCATCACAGCATTCCCAAGTTTTTCGGCATCCACTGGCTTGCATAAATAATCTGCCGCTTCCAACGCAAACACATCAAATACATACTCTTGGAATGCGGTTACAAAAATCAGAATACATTCCGGCATAGTTGTTCTGATTTCACGTGCCAAGGATAAGCCATCCATTCCCGGCATTTCAATATCCAAAAAAACCATATCAAAATTTATCCCAGAACCCAATAATGCCGCCGCTTCTGTAAAACAGGATATTTGGTATGTATGTCCAGTATTTTCCATGATATGCAGCAACATTTCTTCCAACTGGCAGCAGAACTCTTTTTCATCATCACATATTGCAATCTGCAAATCTTTTCCCTCCATATAACATACCAGTATAACCACCTTATTGCTTCCCTGCAAGTGAAATAGCGTGAAATGTGCATTTTATGCTGTGAAAAAACAAAAAAGGGTTGGCTTTCATGCCAACCCTTTTATAAAATGCCTAAAGTATCACGCATTTTGGATAAATGCTTCCAAACGGTCGATGCCTTTGTCAATATCAGTTATAGATGTTGCGTAACTCCAGCGAATAAAGCCTGGTGCAGCAAAAGATTCACAAGGCACCGTTGCAACCAGTCCTTTTTCAAGGAACAGTTTTGCAAAATCTGCATCCCCTTCAATCTTGACGCCATACATTGTTTTACCGATAAAGCTTTTCATATTCATCATCACATAGAACGCACCTTGCGGCTTAATGCAGGAAATACCCTCGATTTTATTCATACGTTCTACCAGATGATCCCGGCGCGCCTGGAACGCAAGACGCATTTCCTCAATGTCTTCCTGCGGACCGTTGAGGGCTTCAATTGCAGCAACTTGTGAAATCGTGCATGGCGCAGACGTAGAATGGCTCAAATAATTACTCATTGCTTTTGCAATAAACGGTTCCGCGCAGGCATAACCAATACGCCAGCCTGTCATAGCATAAGATTTGGATACGCCATTTATGACAATACAGCGCCGCCGGATTTCATCGCCCAGTGCTGCAATGGATGTATATTCAATACCATCATAAACAAGGTTTGCATAGATATCGTCAGCAATCACATAAATATTATGCTTCACACAAACATCCGCGAGCGCTTGGAGTTCCTCGCGAGAATATACCATGCCAGTAGGATTAGACGGTGAATTAAGCATAAATGCTTTGGTTTTTTCTGTGATAGCAGCTTCCAGCTGTGCGGCTGTGATTTTGAAATGCTGTTCTTCTGATGCTGCAACAATCACAGGTTTTGCGCTTGCCTGTTGAACCATTTCACTGTAAGACAGCCAATATGGCGCGGCAATCACAACTTCATCGCCTGGGTCGCACAGTACCATTAATGCAATATAAATCGCGTGTTTTGCGCCCGATGCCACAACAATTTGGTTTGGTTCATATTTTAACCCATAATCCTGCTCCAGCCGATAGCACGCTGCCTTTTTCAGGTCAACCATACCGGAAGCTGGCGTATAACGGGTCATATTGCATTCAATCGCAGAAATACCCGCTTGTTTGATATGTTCTGGCGTTGGGAAATCCGGTTCACCCGCGCCAAAGCCGACAACATCTACACCTGCAGCCTTCATTTCTTTGAACATACTATCAATGACCAGTGTTGTAGATGCCCGCACCTGTGAAGCCACTGCGGAAATTGGTTTTAGCTTTTGTAACACTTTCAACTGCCCCCTTCTATCAACTATCAATATATTTCATTATACTATGGGCATATTATTTTTGCAAGTCCCCATCTGAAAAATTGCAAAACTGCGCTGAATGCTATTGTCTTGCCGCTTGTCAGCCAGCGCTGTCCTCAGAAAAGATAACCAGTGCCCTGCCTTGCCGCAGTGTTATGGAAAACTGTTCGGCTGTCGCCTCATTGGACACCGAAATAATGTGGGAACGGGTTAATTCTGCTTCATGTAAGGGATATTTCATCCCTTGCAGCGTAACGCCTTCCAATTTGCTGTCCAGTGGGATTAGCGAAATATACTTGCGAGCATGGCTGCGGGCAAAAACCATAATACCGCCGGGATGCAGGAACACGGTATTATGCGGGTCAAGCACCTGAAGCCTTGCCCCTGCTTCATACGCACTTTCACATAAAAGCAAATTGCACAGCAAATGGTCAAGCCGTCCGCCGGTTGCACAGGCAAGGGTAATTTCTTTACAGCCGCGCGAAACCGCAAGGAAAACACAATGCTGTGTATCCGTATCATCTTTTTCAGGGGTTAGCCGGATGAGTTCCCGGCATGGGATTGCCTGCCTGCTGGAATCAAAATCCGCTGCCACAGCATCCGGCACAATACCAAGCTGCTGTGCATATTTCATACCGCCATCAGCACATAATACAACGCAATCCGGATTTTCCTGCAAAAAATCACGTACATACTGCAAATCATCACATGGCGCAGCCGATAAAATCAACGCCCTGCGCCCTTGCCAATCTCCCATTGTTTCAAACCCTTTACGCTTTCATACAGTTTCACATAGCTTTCATGACGGCTTTGGGCAATGTGCCCTGCCGCCACGGCTTCCAACACAGCACAACCTTTTTCTTTGATATGCGCACAGCCTGTGAATTTGCATTTTCCAATATACGGCGCAAACTCACGGAACGCATATTGCAAATCCTCCCGCAGCACCAAATCCATTTGTTCGGTGTCAAAAGAGGAAAACCCTGGCGTATCGGCTAAATAGCCATTGCCCAGCCGCACCAATTCAATATGACGGGTGGTATGCCGCCCGCGCCCAATGCGGTCAGAAATCTCGCCGACTTCTGCTTGGAACCCTGGCAGCAGCCTGTTAAGCAAACTGGACTTCCCAACACCAGAATTGCCAGCAAATGCGGCAGTTTTCCCATCAATCCAATCAAGAAGCTTGTCCACTCCTTCGCCAGTCTGGGCACTGACCGCAATAATCGAAATGCTTGCAAGCTGATAAGCGGAGATCAATGCGTCACCTGGGTCGAGGTCAGTTTTATTGACAACCACCAATGGTTCTATGCCTTTATTTTCTGCAATCGCAACCACTTTATCAATTAGAAATACATCGGTTACTGGTGGAGCTGCTGATGCCACAGCCACCAGCAAATCAATATTTGCCAGCGCCGGGCGAATCAGTTGATTGCGGCGCGGCATAATTTCGAGCAGGTAGCCTGTGCCATCGGGCTGCATCCCAACAGAAACCTGATCACCAATGATTGGCTTACCAATGGTCTTACGGAACTTGCCCCGCGCCCTGCATTCGATAACACCATCGGCGGTATCCACATAGTAGAAACCGCCGATGCCCTTCAAAATCGTCCCGTTAATGTCCAAAACGCCGCTCCTTTTAATTAAACGTGACAGGCATAGCTGATTCTGTGCCATTCACAATCACTTTAAGCATATTCTCCCCCAATGGTCCCTCAACTGTCACAGGCTGTGTGCCACCTGCTTGCGAGAATGTTTTGCTAAAAATTAACGTACCATCGGCAAGGTAAATATTTACGTTTGAATTTGGGCTGTCTGGCAGTGCAATACGAATCTTTGCTGTACCTGTTGTTTTTTCTGGCTCCGGTGGCTGCGTTGTATCATCAGGCGCTGGTTCCGGTGTAGGCGGCGTGTCATTGTTATTGCTCGGATTATTATTATCCGGATTCTCTGGCGGGTTGGTTGTTGTTGGCTCCTCCTGCTTTGGTCCCTTGGAAATGACCAAATCAATCTTGGTATCCTTATCAACCGTTGTCCCTTTGCTGATGGACTGTTCACAAACTTCGCCTGCTGCATAATCACTTTCTTTTTCTGATGTTTTACCAACTGCCAAGCCAGAAGAATTCAGAATCGACCGTGCGCTTTCCAGCGTGCGTCCTGTCAGCGATGGCACTTCAACTTTATTTTGGTTTTCATCTGCTTTGCCGGTGCTGACATAAATCGTTACTGTATCTTCCTTTGTCACCTCGGCATCTTTGCCGGGGCTGGTGCGGATGACATAATCTTTGTCAATCTCATCACTTGCTTCTTCCTTGATTTCATACGGAATTTCATGGTTTGTCAGAATCCGTTCCACTTCACTGAGGCTGGTGTTTGTGAAATCCTGGAGTTTATAACCCTTATCCTGTTCGTCCTCTTCCGGCTTATCGTCCGCGGTACCGCATACTGTCAGGGTAATTTTTGTACCTTTTGCAACTTTTTTGGTTGCAACAGGATCTTGCTCAATGATTTCACCTTCATTGGCACCAGAGCGGTAAACACGTTCCGCATTTTCCTCCAGGTGGAAATCCGCATATTGGCTGTCTGCCAATACTTCATCAATATTCTTGCCAACAAAATTGGGCACAGGTATTTTTTCTGTGCTGCCTGAGGTCAGCAGCAGAGCGCCAACCGCGATTGCAATCACAGCAAAAATTGCAACCGCAATACCTGCGAGTGCTGCTGGCGATTCGCTTAAGCGTTCCATAAAGGTTTTTTTCTTCCTGCGCCTGCGCCGCTGTGAGTCATAGCTTCGATCTTCGCGCCGTTTGCGGGCAATTTCCTCCTGCCCATACTGCAAATCCTCTTGCTGTCTGCGGTTATATGAAATCGCACGGGTTTGGTCAAACATGGCAGAATCCCTGCGGGGATCCAGCCCATGATAACCAAAATTCGCGCCGGCATTGAGTTTAATGCGCTCCAAATCATTATAAAGCTGCTGGGCATTAACATAGCGTTTGGCTACGCTGGGGCACATGGCGTGCATGACAATATCATCCATTCCTTTGGGGATACCCTGCACCACTTGGCTCGGTAATGGCGGCACTGAATTGATATGCTGCATGACAATGGCAACGGCGGTTTCCCCTTCAAACGGGAGTTTGCCGGTCAGCATTTCATACATTACAACGCCCAAAGAATATAAATCGGTACGAGAATCCAACGGGGAACCTTTTGCCTGTTCAGGCGAAATATAGTGAACCGAACCAATCGCTTCTTTCATCACACGGGTTTCCTGATCACTTTCCAGGCGCGCAATGCCAAAATCTGTGACCTTTGCGGTGCCATCGCGCAGCAGCATGATATTATGTGGCTTAATATCCTGGTGGATAATGCCGCGGGAATGGGCATGTTCCAGCGCTTTTGCAATCTGCTGGGCAAAGAATATGGTTTCCTGCCATGACAAATGCCCTTTTTTCTGCAAATATTCTTTTAATGATATCCCATCCATCAGCTCCATGACAATATAATCAATGCCATCGGAATGGGCAACGTCATACACTGCAACAATGTTGTTATGCGACAGCTTGGCAACGGCTTGCGACTCATTATAGAACCGGCGCCTAAATTCTTCATCCTGGGAAAATTCACGTTTCAGGGTTTTGATTGCGACAAAGCGATTAAGCACCCTGTCACGCGCCTTGTAAACGACCGCCATGCCGCCTACGCCGAGAACCTCTATGATTTCATACCGCCCGCCGAGCAGGGCGCCAATATATTTATCCATAGCCAAACTCTCTCTCCTTATTCTGCTGAGCCGCCGCGGCAAAACAGGACCACGGTGATATTGTCCACGCCGCCATTTGCACAAGCTGTATCAATCAGCTTTTCTGCTGCATTTTCCAGCACAGGCGTGTCCCCTATGATGTAGGCAATTTCGCTGTCTTCCACCATGCCGGTCAGCCCGTCCGAACATAGAAGCAGCTTATCGCCATTTTCCAGCGGCACATGGAACAGGTCGCTGTCTACAAAAGTATCCACGCCAACTGCGCGGGTAATTAGGTTGCGATGCGGATGGCGGCGGGATTCTTCGGGGGTCAGCCTGCCTTTGCGCACCATTTCCTGTACATAAGAGTGATCTTCTGTGATTTGGCGGATAGCGCCGCCGCGCAGCAGGTAGCCCCGGCTATCGCCGACATTGACGAATACAGCCCGATTGCCCTGCACCAGCGCAGCCACCAATGTTGTACCCATGCCTTGAAATTCAGGCTGGCTGGCAGAAAGTTCAAATACTGACTGATTCGCATATTGTGCGCCCACACGCAGGAGGTCTTCGATATATGTATCGTCCATATCAGGTTGTATTTCCTGCCGTACCTCCTCCACAAAGCGCTCAACCGCCAGCCTGCTGGCAACGTTACCCGCATTTGCGCCGCCCATGCCATCACATACCACAAGCAGCAATGCGCCTTCCCGTTCAAACCCCTCCACCGCATAGCTATCCTGATTGGTTGGGCGTATGATCCCCCTGTTTGTGCTGCCGTAGGCTTTCATTTTGCATCACCTTCTTCTATGGTTCTGCGGCGCAACTGGCCGCAGGCCGCATCAATATCCGGACCTAAGCGGCGGCGCACGGTTGCCGTGACACCATGCCGCTCCAGTATTTGCTGGAAACGCCGTACAGCTTCTTTGGTGGATGGCTGTACTGGGCTTTCCTTCACCGGATTCAGCGGTATCAAATTCACATGCCCCGGTCTGCCTTTCAGCAGCCCTGCGAGGCGTTCCGCCTGCCATGGGCGGTCGCTGATGCCCCGTGACATAGCATATTCATACGAAATACGCCGTCCGGTTGTGTCAAAATAGTAGGCACACGCCTGCATCAGCCGCGCGATGGGATAGCTCTGGTTGACAGGCATCAGCCTGTCCCGGCTTTCATCATCTGGCGCGTGCAGGGAAATGGAAAGGGTGATTTGCAGCCGTTCCCCTGCTAACTTCTCTATTTTATCAGCTAATCCGCTTGTTGACAAGGATATATGCCGCTGTCCGATGTTAATTCCTTCCTTGCACGATACAAGATGCAAAAATTTCAGCACATTTTCATAGTTATCAAGGGGTTCTCCAGTGCCCATCAGCACGATATTGCTAACTTTTTGCCCAGAATCTTTTTCTGTGAACAAAACCTCATCTAAAATCTCACCCGCAGACAAATTGCGTTTCAGCCCAAATAATCCAGAAGCACAGAACTTGCAGCCCATACGGCAACCCACCTGGGTGGATACACAGACGGTATTGCCATGTGCATAGCGCATCAGAACGCTTTCTACGCAGTCGCCATCCTGCATTTGCCATAAGTATTTCACCGTGCCATCATGTGCGGAAACCTGCTTGCGCTGGATTTTGGGCACAGTCAAGGTGAACTGTTCTGCCAGCCGTGCGCGCAAATCCTTTGACAAGTTATTCATTTCATCAAAAGAGCTGACAGGCGTATGCAGCCATTTGAATATCTGTCCTGCGCGGAAAGGCTTTTCACCCATAGCTTCCAGCACCTGCCGCAATTCGGCAAGGGTTAGACATTTGATTTCGGGTTTTGCTCCATTCATGCGTTTCTCCTTAGTTTTGCAATGAAAAAACCATCGGTTTGATGCAGATGCGGCAGCAAGGTAATACAGCCATCAGTCCGGCCGCACACCGGATGTGTAAAGGCTTCTAACTTGAATGCCGGGTTTTTAGCGAGAAAATCACGGATCACATCCTCATTTTCGCGCTGTAAGATGGTGCAAGTTGAATAAACAAGTACACCGCCTTTGCGAACATAATCCGAACAGTTTTCCAAAATCGCGGATTGGGTTGCTGGCAGCCCTGCAATGCTTTCATCTGTTTTGAAACGGATTTCCGGCTTTTTCCGGATGATGCCTAATCCGGAACAGGGCACATCACACAGCACAAAATCCGCTGATTCCAACAAATCTGGCTGACAGATGCAGCCATCTGCGCGACGCGGGATGATACTCGTTAACCCTAAGCGTTCTGCTCCAGCACGGATAAGCCCCAATTTATGTTCATAAATATCGCAGGCAATGATTTCCCCACGGTTGCCCATGCGTTCTGCCATGTAAAAGGTTTTCCCACCTGGCGCGGCACAGCAGTCAATCACCCGTGCCCCTGGCTGTGGGTTTAAGACTTCGACACAAGCCGCGCTTGCCGCATCCTGCACGGTAATGCAGCCCTCCGCAAAAAGCGGATGTGCTGCAATCTCGCCACCGCTGCACAGCAGGATATTCGGCATTGCCGGGTGGGGCTGAACCGTAAACCCATCCTGCGCAAGCTGTACGGCAGCCGCTTCAGCCGCCAGTTTTAACTGATTCACCCGCACAGAAGCCGGCGGGGCGGTATTATTTGCCTGGACAATACGTCCAGCCTCTTTTTGCCCGAATTGTTCACTTAATTTGCGTACAAACCATTCTGGATGGCTATACTGTAAAGCATAATAGCTTTCCTTATCTGGGCAGTCCAGCCGGGGCAGTTTGCCTGCCTGCTGATCCCGTGCGATTGACCGCAGTACCCCATTGGCAAAACCAACCGTGCGTTCATCCGCATGGCAGTAACGCCGAATCATGTTGACACTTTCCGCAACAGCGGCATGGGCAGGAATACGGTCCAGCATAGTGAGCTGATAAACTGCCATACGCAGAATATCCAGCACCCGTGGGGCAAGGCGGCTTAGCCGCACTTTAGAATATTTCGACAGATAAAAATCACACATCCGGCGGTTTTGCAATGTGCCATACAGCAGCCGCGCCGCAAGTGCCGCGTCACGGTCAGCCAACCCCGCACGGGATTGGAAATGGTGCAATGCCCCATCTGACCATGCCCCATCTTCTGCCATAGCAAATAGTGCAAACGCAGCGGTTTCCCGGGCATTTGCCGGTTTCTTTTTAATCATCGCGCCGTCCCCGACCTCCAAAAATGAGTATAAGCCGCAAAAGCTGTGCCAAGGAAACAGCCAGCGCAGCAACATAAGTCATTGCGGCTGCCCAAAGCGTTTTCTTTGCCAACGGGTATTCGTCATCGTATAATAGCCTGCTACTGCGGATTGCCTCCAGCGCACGCCCAGAAGCATTGAGTTCCACTGGCAATGTCACAAGCTGGAATACTGTAGACAAGCTGAAAAATGCAATCCCAACGGTAATGAGCGTGCCAAAGCTGAATACCAGCCCAATCAAAATCAGCGGCATGGCAAGTGTAGAACCGATATTCGTGGCGGGAATAATAGCGGCGCGCAGTTTCATCGGTGCATAACCTGTTGCATATTGCACAGCATGCCCAGCTTCATGGGCGGCAACGCCAATGGAAGCCACTGACGTGGAACCATACACGCCATCAGACAACCGGATAACATTATCCCGCGGGTCAAAGTGGTCGGTCAGGTGCCCGGAAATACGTTCAATACGCACTCCTGTTGCCCCACCTGCGCGGAGCACAGCCTGCGCCGCCTGTGCACCAGTTAAATGCTGCCGGCTATACACTTGTGAATATTTGCTAAATGTTGCATTGACCTTGTATTGTGCCCAGAATGCCAAAAGCACGCAAGGCAATACCAATATCAAGTAATACATATCAAACCCATAATAAGGCATTTAAAATCCCTGCTTTCTTTGAAGTTTGCCCTTTTGCCTCCCGGATAAAACATTTTCCCATCTTTTTTCGCAAATTATTCCCGCAAGTATGACGCCTTTTCCGTAAGTGTTTTTCCCTTTACACCCCTAAGATAGTGCCAGTTTCTATGCTGTGCCCACGTAAATAGTCCTTTGCATCCATGCGTTTGCCGCCAACCATTTGGATTTCTGTCAAACGGACTGCACCATCACCACATGCAACCACCAATCCTGTTTTTGTATCGGCGGTTAAAACCTCACCAGGCTTGCCATGCCCTTCGGCAGGTTCTGCTGCATAGACTTTCATTCGTACACCATGCAGCGTTGTCAGCGCAATTGGCCACGGATTTAGCCCACGGATCAGACAATCTATCTCTTGTAAAGGCTTTAACCAGTCGATTATTGCAATTTCCTTGTTAAGCATTGGGGCATAACTGGATAAGTTTTCATCCTGCGGCACTGGCGTGATTTCATCCAGCCGCTGGATGGTTTCGCTTAGCAGAGCCGCGCCCGCTTGTGCTAAGCGGTCAAACAACTGTCCCGCAGTTTCCCGCGCGCCAATTTCTGTCTGCCATGACAGCAGCATATCCCCGGTATCCAACCCACGTGCCATTTTCATCGTTGTCACACCGGCATACTGATCCCCTGCAATCACTGACCATTGGATTGGCGCTGCGCCGCGCCAGCGCGGCAACAGTGAACCATGCACATTGACGCATCCATACACCGGATAATCCAGCACATATGGCGGCAGCAGCTTGCCATAAGCAACCACAACAATAATTTCTGGTTTTTCCTGTTCAAGTAGCGGCACCAGACTGCCATCTTTTAGCGTTTCTGGCTGATACACGGTCAGCCCTTCTTCCAGCGTCAGCGTCTTTACTGGCGGCGGCGTCAACTTCATTTTACGCCCCTGCGGTTTATCTGGCTGAGTGACAACTCCAACGATCTCATGCCCATCCGCAAGCAAGCGACGCAGACATGGCACAGCAAAATCTGGTGTGCCCATGAATAATATTCTCATTATTTTTCCTGCTCCAGTTCTTCCGGGTCAAAAAATTCGGTGACTTTTTCGGTGAACAAATGCCCATCCAGATGTTCGGTTTCATGGCAAAAACACTGTGCAACAACGCCTTCACCTTCCCGTTCAAACCATTCGCCATTCCGGTCTTGCGCACGTACTTTTGCCCAGGTTGGACGGTCAACATATCCCCATTCACCTGGCACTGATAAGCAGCCTTCGGGCGTGGAAACCAATTCATTCATGTCAATCACTTCCGGGTTAATCAGTTCTATCACTTCTTCGGGATCTTTGTTGATATCCATCAGCACAACTACCCGCCGTAAAACACCAACTTGCGGCGCAGCTAACCCTGCCCCGCCTGCCTCCGCAAGGGTTTGCCGCATATCATCCAACAAGATATGCAGCCGTTTGTCAAACTTGGTGACAACACGGCATTTTTTCGTCAGCATTTCATCGCCCTTGACTAATATGTTGCGAATCGCCATCGTTTATAACTTCCTTTACATAGAATCTGGGTTCAAGTCCGCAAATAAACTGATCCCCTTATTTTTTTTATCCGCAGCAAATTCCTGCATAATACCGGATATCAATGTCCGCCGGCGCTTATTATCTGGGCACCGTATGGTTAAATGGTAACGATAATACCCCGCAACCCGCACCATATTCGCTGGAGCAGGGCCTAACACTGGATATTTGAAATCTGCAAACTGTCCTTCCATCAAGCTGAGCAAAC
Source organism: uncultured Butyricicoccus sp. (assembly GCA_910584935.1). Classification (GTDB taxonomy): domain Bacteria; phylum Bacillota; class Clostridia; order Oscillospirales; family Butyricicoccaceae; genus Butyricicoccus_B. The sequence continues at coordinate 28,350 of CAJUDU010000012.1, forward strand.
GGTTCTTAAGGCGCACAAGCGATTCCAATACGGCTTGTTCCTGCTGACCGCTCGCGGAAAGCAACAAAAGTTGATAAATAGGCGGTGTTTGGGTTGCACGGCGGTTTTCCAGTTCCCGTGCATAAAACGCCGCATAATCCTGCCGTGCCGCCGCCAAAATGACTGGATGTTCTGGGCTAAAGGTTTGGATTACAGCCCTGCCCTGCTTTTCGCGCCGCCCAGCGCGCCCGACGACTTGCGTAATCAGTGAAAAGGTATGCTCCCGAGCACGGAAATCCTGCGCATACAGCGATTGGTCAGCATCCAGCACACCGACAAGAGTTACATTTTCAAAATCCAATCCTTTTGTCACCATTTGAGTGCCAAGTAAGATATCCGCTTTGCCTGCCGCAAAAGCAGAAAACAACTTCTGGTGTGCATTTTTTGCAGATGTTGTATCCGCATCCATGCGCAGTATCCGCGCCTCTGGAAACAGGTTGTACAATTCTTCCTCTACCCGCTGTGTGCCTGGGATTTCCATAAATAAATGTGAGTTCCCACAAGCGGGGCAAATATCCCGGATTTTCATAGACGCCCCGCAATAATGACACATCGCCCTGCCATTTGCCGAATGGTAAGTCATCGTCGTTGAGCAGGAGGGGCATTCCGGCATCCAGCCGCAAACCGGGCAGCCAACCACACGGCTGGCACCGCGGCGGTTCAGGAATAAAATAGATTGTTCCCCACAGGATAAATTCTTTTGCAATTCCTCTTGCAAGACAAAGCCAATTGTACCGTCATTCCCTTTGCGGGACAGTCCGCGCATATCCGCAATCAGCACTTGCGGCAAACCGCCACTGCCAAACCGTTCCGGCAGGCGGAAAATTGAATATTTACCGCTTTCCGCGCCGAATGCGCTTTCAACCGATGGTGTTGCCGAACCAAGCAAAAGCAATGCGTTTTGTTGTGCCACGCGGAATTTTGCAACATCTCGCGCATGGTACCGCGGGGAAAAGTCAGATTTATAAGCGCTGTCCTGTTCTTCATCAATCACGATAAGCCCAAGAGCCACGGCTGGCGCAAATACAGCAGACCGTGTGCCAATGACTACCCGCGCAATGCCAGATCGTATTTTCTTCCAGCTATCATAACGTTCGCTAGGGCTGAGGGCTGAATGTAGCACGGCAACCAATTGCCCAAATTGTGCGGCAAAGATACGTATCAGTTGTGGCGTCAGCCCAATTTCCGGGACAAGCACAATCGCAGACTGTCCCTTTTCCAGCACATCACCAATCAGTTTCAAATACACTTGGGTTTTACCGCTGCCAGTCACACCATGCAGCAAAGCGGCGGCAGGTGCATCCTGCTCCAGAAAAGCACGAATCCCTTCATATGCCTGCTGTTGGCTTTCGCTGAGGATAGGCGGCGGTTCCGGTGCAATTTCGGCATAATCCGGCGTGCGGAAGTGTTCCTTTTGGAAGCATTCCAACATACCACATCTGACCATACGGCGCAGCATTTCCGCTGAAATCCCTGTCATATATTGTAGTTCCTGCTTGCTCATGGTGTCCCCACCTGCCAAGCAGCTAACAACATCCTGCCAAATTGGACTGCGGCGTTTCCGCCCTGCCTGTACCATGGCTTCGCCTGGATCAACGGCTAAACGGTACACCCGCTCAGTCTTATCCTTTGCGCGCTGGGTAATATTGCTTTGGTAACGCAATATCCCACGGCGGCACAGTTCATCCAAATGCCCCATAACCGGATAGCTTGGCAGCAGCGCACGAATTTCTTCCAATGTTCGGGTCGGGGTGTCTGCCGTAAATATGGATAATAGCCGCGCAAATTCTTGCCCCGCCAATGCTTGTACCTGTTCTGCATCCCCTTGCAGGGTATAGCTGTCTTTACGCGCCAGCCAAAGCCCTGTTGGCAGAATCACACGGGTGCATTCATAAAATGTGCAATACAAATGGGAACGCATCCATGCCGCGAGTTTAATTTGCCCTGCGTCAAGCACTGGTATATCATCCAGCAATTCATAAACTGTTTTCAGTTTTTCGGTTTCATAACTGGAATTTTCCCGGAAAGCTGCGATAATACCTTCTACGCGCCGGTTGCCTTTTCCAAATGGCACCAACACACGGCATCCAACATCTGCCGCCGCCAATGCTTTTGGCAGGATATAATCATATAATTTATCCAGCGCAAAAGTTCCAACATCCACCGCAACCGCACAGATTTTTATTGGCATTTGCCCTCCCTTTTCCTGCTTTCACGCAGCAGGCGGTCAAGCACAATATTTGCCAAGTCCTCTTTTGGCATCAATGGAAGCGGTTCTGCCGCCCCGCCTCGATATAGCAGTGTTGCAACATTGGTGTCATGCGCAAACCCTGCGCCTGCTGTTTTCAGATTATTGGCAACCATCATATCACAATTTTTTGCAGCAAGTTTTTTTTGGGAATTCTCCAACAAATCACGTGTTTCCATTGAAAAACCACAGATTAACTGACCTGCCTGCTTCATCGCGCCGATTTCCGCTAGAATATCCGGGTTGCGCACCAATGATACGGAAATTTCACCTGATTTTTTCTTGATTTTATCTTCTGCTGCTGTCATGGGACGGTAATCGCCCACAGCGGCAGCTTTCACCACCCAATCTGTTTGTGGGAAACCTGCCAGCACAGCATTGTGCATATCCTGTGCGGAAACCACTGGCACCATCTGGACGCCGCGGGGCGGCGTTAGCGCTGTTGGGCCCGAAACAAGTGTGACCGCTGCGCCGCGTAAAGCGGCGCTTGCTGCAATGGCATAGCCCATTTTGCCAGTTGAATGGTTGGAAAGGAATCGTACAGGGTCAAGCGCTTCGCGGGTCGGCCCTGCTGTCACCAGGATTTTTATCCCTGCTAAATCCTGCACTGTTGCTGTGTGTTCGATTGCATCGGCAATATCCTGCGGGTCCGCGAGTTTGCCGCGCCCAGTATCCCCACACGCCAGCCTGCCGCTGGCAGGCGCAACAATCCGCGCACCGCGCTGCCGCAGGATTTCTATGTTTTCCTGTACAACCGGGTTTTCGTACATCCCAGTATTCATCGCTGGCGCAATGACCAGCGGCGCACGGGTTGCCATAAGCGTTGTCGACACCATATCATCCGCGATACCATGGGCAGCTTTGCCGATGATATTTGCGGTTGCAGGCGCAATTACAAACACATCCGCACGTTTTGCCAGTGAAATATGTTCCACTTCCCATGGGAAATCACGATGGAACATATCAGTAACAACACGGTTGCCGGAAAGCACCTCCAACGTCAGCGGCGTGATAAACTCTGTGGCGGAACGAGTCATCAAAATAAACACATCCGCGCCTTTTTTCTTGAGGCGTGATGTTAAATCGGCAGCTTTATAAGCGGCAATGCCGCCGGTTACGCATAAAACAACCGATTTCCCTTGCAGGCTGCTCATAAAATATCATCCTCAGTCATATCATCTGCATCCAGCGCATCCTCAGTATCCTCCGCGCTGGCATCTGCATCCTGGGCTTCCTCCGGGTCTTCATCCAAATGGCTGTCATCATAATCCAAATCAATATCCAGCCCGCCGCGCAGGGTATGTTCTGGTTTCTCCACCTTCGGACCTGGACGATAATGAATGGTGCCTGCCGCAATTTCATCCAGCGCCAGTTTCACTGCCTTATCCGACAATGGATCGCCATTTTCCTCGGACTCCTGTGAAATATCGCGTGCCCGCTGTGCTGCCAGATTGACCAGCAGGTAACGGTTGCCCACACGTTTCATCAGTTCATTCATGGATGGTTTTAACATAACTTAGATTACCCCTTTATATGGAAAGATTTTATGTTCATTTGTCAATTTTATCACGGTTGCGGCAGCGTTCGGCTGCCAAAACCGCTAAAAGGTCTGCCACAGCATTTTCCAGCCTGTCATTGGTGATAATATAATCAAACCGGTTCGCAAAACCCATTTCCTGTCTGGCTGTTTGCAAACGCCCCTGTACTTTTTCATCGCTTTCGGTGCCGCGCCCACGCAAACGGCGTTCTAATTCGTCCATAGAAGGCGGCGCAACAAATACCATCACGGCATCTGGGCGCTTGTTATGAATCTGCATTGCACCCTGTACTTCAATTTCCAGCACAACATCGCGCCCCTGCGCAAGCTGCTGGTCAACTGGCGCTTCCAATGTGCCATAATAATTGCCGACATATTGGGCATATTCCAAAAATGCGCCTTGTTTTATTTTTTCTTTAAATGCTTCATGTGTCAGGAAATAATAATGCACCCCATCCTGTTCCTCGCCGCGTGGCGCACGGGTGGTCGCGGAAACCGATAAAAACACATTTTTATCCCGCTCCAGCACTTGCCCCAAGATTGTTCCTTTGCCAGTACCTGACGGCCCTGTGAATACATAAAGCTGCCCTTTTTTACCCATTGTCATCCTCCTCGCCAGTTTCAGCGCGCCCAGCGATTGTTTCCGGCTGAATGGCAGACAAGATGACATGACCGCTGTCTGTCATCAGCACAGCGCGTGTACGCCGCCCATATGTTGCGTCAATCAGCACGCCACGGTCACGCGATTCCTGCATAATACGCTTAATCGGCGCGGAATCCGGGCTTACAATCGCAACCAGCCGACTAGCAGAAACCATGTTGCCAAACCCGATATTGATGAGTTTCATCCTGTCCCCCCCTTATTCGATATTCTGAATCTGTTCACGGATTTTTTCAATTTCCGCTTTCAGGCTGATGACAAGGTTGGACATTGCGATATCATTTGCTTTAGAACCAATGGTATTGGCTTCGCGGTTCATTTCCTGCACCAGGAAATCCAATTTGCGCCCAATCGGCTTTGTTTCTTCCAGCATCAGCGCAAGCTGGTGCAAATGGCTGCGCAAGCGGACTGTTTCTTCATCCACCGCGGTTTTATCCGCGAAAATCGCGGCTTCTGTCAAAATACGCTGCGGATCTACTGTCATATCCGCCAAGATTTCATTCATCCGTTTTTCCAGCCGCTCACGGTAAGCGAAAACACGCTCTGGCGACCGTTTTTCCACTTCGGCTACCAATCCTAAAATGGTATCCATCCGGCTGGATACATCGGCTGCCAGCTTGCTGCCTTCCCGCTCGCGCATGGTATCGAATTCCTGTACAGCCTGCTGGAACACCTGCAAAACCGCCTGTGTCAGCGCTTCAATGTCAATCGCAACCCGTTCGCTTACCAGCACATCCGGCATCCGGGCAATGCCCATCACGCTGATATCATCATGTAGCTGAAAGCAGTCGCGCAGTTCCTGCAAAGCATCCAGATAGCCCCGTGCCAGTTCTTTATTTAACATAATTGCAGTTTCCTGCGTGCCCAGGCTGGTAATTGACACGAAAATATCCACTTTACCCCGTGAAATATGTGACCCTGCCGCTTTTTTCAGCGCATCTTCCAAAAAGCCGTAACTGCGCGGGGCCTTTACATTGACATCCAGGTAACGGTGGTTGACTGCGCGCAGTTCAATCAGTATTTCCCATCCATCAACCACGACCTGTGAACGGCCATAGCCGGTCATGCTCTTCATTTTTGTCATCATCCTTTATACCATTTTTCATCTGCCCCGGAAAAATATGCGGAACAGCGCAATGATTCTTGAAAATATAATATCATACCCTGCGAAACCAGCAAGCGCTGCTGCAAACAGCAGCCGGTGGGGCAAGCCAAAGACACGCCCACCCAGCGGCAGCAGCCCAAGCCGCACCAGGTAAAGCACAAGCCCAGCCAACAGCCCGGCAAATGCCAGTTTGCACGCCCATTCAAGCGGCAGACAGCGGAGCTGCTCTATCCCATACTTGACCAGCGGATATAACCCGAAAAAAAGCACATAAGCTGTTACAAACCGTTTGCTGGGCACAATAAGGGCGGATAAAATACCCGTTGCGGCAAAAACCAGCAGCCCGAGCCGCACCTGCCGGTGCGCCAGCGGGATGGCAGCAACCATCCCAGCGCTGATGCAAAACGCCCAGCCCGACCATGGTGAAGCGGATGCTGTCAAAAGCAACGCAACAGACACCCCTGTCAGGATACCGCCATATGCCATACGCAGTGTCGGTTTCACTCAGCACCCGCCCCCACAACAACTGTTGCAGCAGCAGTTCATGCAAAGCATGGTGGTGCAGCAATCACACATACTCATGGAATCCATTGGGCGGTAACCGCCATAGCCCGCGCCCATATTGACCATATTCAGCGCGTTGCGGTATTCCATATTATTGGGGTCCATGGCGCAGGCCTGCATAAAGGCGGCACGCGCTTCGTCATACCAGCCTTTGCGGAAATTGATGGTGCCCATCAGATAATACCATTCTGCGTCCCGCCCTGGGCTGCGCTGCAACATTTCCTCTGCCAGCGACAGATTACCTTTGTTGATGGCATCCCGCACGCGGGCATAGGCATTGCTGCCACTGGATGCCTGCCCGCCAGCACCAGCATAGCTGCTCTGCCCTGCGGACGATTGGGCGCTGCCATTGCCTGTGCGCCCATTCATAATCATGTCATATGCTTCATTAATCTCTTTCATGCGGGTTTCCGCAAGATCAGCAAGCGGGCTGCCGACATAATTATCCGGGTGATATTTCCTTGCCAGCTCACGGTAAGCGCGTTTTACGTCATCGTCACTGGTCTGAGGGGTTACTCCAAGCACTTTATAAGGATCCATGCCTGTTTTGTCCTCCGTTCGATTGATAGGTACCGTCCAGCACCTGCCGCGTGACCAGCGGCAAGCCGAGGCGGATAATATTTTCCAAAAGCCCCTGATCCCGGCGGACATCCAGCAGCTGGAATGCACAAAAGATGTCTGCCAAGGAACGCTGGAGCGTAATTTCCATATCTTCACGCACAGGCGCAAGGGAAGGTGCTTCTAGCTGGAAACGCAGCGCAACTGGGTTATATGCGCCTGCCTGCCAATCCTCCGCAAGGTCTGCACAGGCATCAATGAGATATACCCACCGCCCTGTATGATAAAACATCTGTCGCAGGATGCGCATGGTCATTTCATCCATATGCGGCACTGCCATCACCAGCGCCCGTGCAAAGGCATCTGCTGGCTGGTCTATGGAAGGGGTTTTTGCCTGTTCCAGCGCATATAGTTCGGCAAGGCAAGCCGCAATGGCTGTGTTTTCTTCCGGCAGGCGTGCGCAGGCTTTGTCATAGCCTGGCTTTAACAACGCACGCATGGTTTTGGCAGCAAGATATTTTGCGCCATGTTCATCCAGCAAGGTGTCGCCCAGCTTATGCCAGGTCAGCAGCACACTGAAATCCGCGGCACGCCATAGCCCCTGTCCAGGCAGACAGACCGGCTTTGAACGGACTGGGCTGACGCCGCAGCGCCGCCGCACAGTGGCAGGCTCGTCCGGTTCCAAACAGCCCAGCACCAATGCCAAAAAAACCATATCATAACTAAGGGATAAGGTATGCAGATGCCCATATTGCTCGCGGATGGCATGACATAAACCGCAGTATACCGCTTGGAAGCGTTCCACTTCTCGCATACGCAGTTCCGGCTTCACTGGGCGGATGAATCCAAACAATCGCCTTCCCCCTTTACACAGGTTGCCTGCAACCGTATCTAATCTATTTTACAGGTTTTTTCCGAAAAACACAAGCCCATGCAAGCTTTCTTCTGAAAATGCCGCCTTACGGCAGTATATGCGCAAAAATGCGCATTCTATCCACAAAAATGCCGGTTTCCAATACCAAAACGCCCGGTGCAGCGGTATGCCGCGCCGGGGGCACGATAAAATGTTTAAAAATTATTAACTTATCAGCCGATTTTAATGATGGTAAATGGGGTGCCGCCACTTTTTTTTACCTTTTTATTATAGCCCACGGCAAAAGCTACCCCGGCAATCAGCCCAATACCGCCGCAGCCACCCGCAGCGCCCTCACCCAAACCGCAAAGCGATGCCACAATAAAAAATACAAAAAACAACAGCAGCGGCAAGGTATAAACAATGGCGGCCATACGCATAAGCTGACCGTTTTCGGCTTCGATGGTGACAACATCGCCAACTTTTGCGCCCACATGGTTGATGGCAACCGCCTGAATGCGTTCCAGCGGCGCGCCGCAGCCGCCGCAATGAGCACAGTCATGCCCACAGGCACTTTGGCGCTGAACTTCAATTTCAGCGCGTTTGGGGTCAAGGATTTTCCTGACCACAGCTTTCTGTATCATAATTTCCAAGTTCCTTTCTATGGCAGCCAATGAACGTTTCATCCCACTGGCGCAAATTGTTCCATAATGCGGCACGCTGCGCGCATCCCATCCACAGCGGCTGACATAATGCCGCCTGCATAACCTGCGCCTTCCCCACAAGGGATCAGTCCATCCACGGTGCGGCTATATAGGCTTTGCCCACGCGGCAGGCGCACTGGGGAGGATGTCCGGGTTTCCGGCGCTGTAATCAGCGCATCCGCGCTGTCAAACCCATGTATTTTTCTGCCGAAAGCACGCAGCCCTGTGCGCAGGCTGGCAGTGATAAAATCTGGCAGACACTGGTTCGCCCTGCCATAGACAACGCCAATAGGATATGTCGGCTGCACACGCCCTGCTTTCTGGCTGGCACGTCCTTCCATAAAATCGCGTACAGTCTGGCAAGGTGCATGATAACTGCCAGATAGTTGGAATGCCGCCTGTTCTATCTGCCGCTGCAAGGCAATGCCGCCGAATGGTGTACCATCGTCAAAATCCACCGGATCAAGCGAAACAGCAATCGCCGCATTGGCATTGCGCCCATCCCGCGCATGATAACTCATACCATTGGTCACAATGGTATTTTCCTCGCTTTGCGCCGCAACCACCTGCCCGCCTGGGCACATACAAAATGTATAGCAAGCCCGTCCGCCGTCCCGGCAGGATAAAGCATATTCCGCAGGCGGCAGCCCTGACAGTCCTGCCGCTTTGCCGTATAAAGCGCGGTTGATATCCTCCTGCAAATGTTCAATGCGCACACCTGCTGAAAACGGCTTGGGCTGCATATCAACGCCTGCTTTATGCAGCGCAAAAAAGGTATCTCGTGCGCTGTGTCCAATGGCAAGCACAGCCTGTTCACAACCAATTTCCATGCCGTCAGCAAAAAGTGCTGTCAGCACACCGTTTTTCTGTGACAGCCCTGTAACCGGTGTGCGGAAACGTACGGTACCGCCATAAGCAATGATCGCCTCCCGCATGGCGCATACAACCGTTTTCAGGATATCTGTACCGATGTGCGGTTTTGCCATACGCAAAATCTCTGGCGGTGCGCCAAACTGCACGAGTATCCGTAAAACTTCATCACAAAGCGGATCGTTAATGCGGGTTGTCAGCTTGCCATCGGAATAAGCACCTGCCCCGCCTTCCCCAAATTGGATATTGGAATGCAAATCCAGCGCGCCGCCTGCCCAAAACTGCCCCACTGCCTGGTCACGCCTTGCAATGGTATCCCCACGTTCCAAAACCAACGGCTGATAGCCATAACGTGCCAAAAGGAAGGCGGCAAACAACCCTGCTGGGCCGAACCCGATTACAACCGGCGGATGTGAAAGGGGTGTTTTCCCCAATGTGGGCGCAAATGGAATCGTTTCTTTATAACGCACAGAGGGCATTTGCAGCTTTGCCGCAAATGCCTCCTCCTCTTCCAATCCATCCAATACAACCGTATAAACCTGCTGAATACGCCCATGCCGTGCATCCAATGACACGCGGTAAACCGCGGCATCCACCCCGTCGGGGGCAATGCCGCATTGCTGGCAAGCCGCTTGTAAAGCGGCTTGCTCCGGTTCGCCAAATGGCAGCCGTATGCCGGATACAAAAATACTCATGGCTGTTCACCTGGTTCATTGGTTTCCGCTTGCTGCGGCTGGGTGATGATAATAGAAACTTCTGCTGTATCATCTGCAATTTGAATGCCATCTTTTTCTACGGTCAGTTTCACTGGGACAATGTGCGTGCCTGCGCCAAGTTCCGCAGAATTAAATTCTGCTTCCGCATGGATATCTGCCGCTGTCACAGCCGCAACAAGATTCGCCTTGCCTTCTATCTGCACTTCCAAAGAAGTTGCTGCCGCAAGTGATACGGTTGGCTTTTGTTCCTCGGTATTGGCATCTTTCAGCGTAATATTGGTAATATTGATGGTACGCGGCACAGCATCTTTCACTTTTACGTTGACTTCTGCTTCTTCTGGTTCGCCTTCCATCAGTTCAATGCCGCTAGGCAGTTTGATGCTTAGTTTGAAGGACTGCCCATCTTGCTGCACATCTTTGAGGTCAACTGTGCCAAGTGACAGCGATGCAAGCTGGGAAACCGCTTCTTTTTCACCATATACACGGATTTCTTTTGGCGTAATTTCGGTTTCCACCATATCACGTGCAAGTTCCGCAGAAGGCAGGGTTGAAACCACCAGCGGCACGCTGACCACATGGTTCAAATGAATGGCAACTGGGATTTCCTGCTGCTCCATGGTGATATATGGCGAATCAATCAGCATATCTTGTGCTCCATAAAGCGCAGCGCGGCAATCCTGGGATGTATTTTCTGAAACATTTTGCAAATCCACTGTCAGCAAAGCATATTCTACCGAGGCAACCGCACTTTCTGCCCCACGGATGGATATATTTTCGTTTTCTGGTTTCAATGAACCAACCAGCCTACCATCCGGCAAACCATTCATTGTGGTGACACGTACCGGCACCTGCCGTGTTACAACGTTTTCTACTTTAAATTGCAGCCGTTGCGGTTTGAACGATACCGAGCTGGATTTGGATGCCGAAACCGAAGGCTGCATATAATAAGTGCTTGCCTCCTGGATGTCCGAAAAATCCACAGCGGCATTGACATCAGACTGTTTCAGTTCTACCACATCCTGAGTCATCCCTGTGACACTAACGTCAATTTTCGGCTCGGTTTCATTCACCAGCATCAGCCCGCGTTCCTCCAGCTTCTCCATACCATTCATTTGGACAGACAGGCTGGGGAAACGGACTGTTTTGGGTGGGTTATCATCCAAAATGACAAACGACCACAAGAAAATTGCAATTAAAATTGCCAACAGCTTTAGAAAAATATCATGTTTTTTTAAAAAACTCATTTTTTAGCCTTCTTCCCGGACAGGATGCCCAAACGCTTTTTCTTTTTCTCCCCGGCATCCGGGACGAGTTCTGCAACAAGGATTTCGCGCAGCGTTTCTGCGTCCAATTGGCGTTTCAGCATACCGCCAATGGCAACAGAAATCGTGCCGGTTTCTTCTGACACAACCACCACAACAACATCCGCGTTTTCACTCATGCCAACAGCGGAACGGTGACGGGTACCTAAATCCCGGCTGAGATTTAGATTTTTGGAAAGTGGCAGCACGCATCCCGCTGAATGAATACGTCCATCTCGTAAAATCATCGCGCCATCATGCAGCGGTGATTTGGGATAGAATACATTTTTAATCAGTTCCGCAGAAGGCTCCGCATCAATGCGGGTACCGGTTTTCATAATATCATCCAGCCGTTCATTGCGTTCGAACACCATCAGCGCCCCTGTTTTTGACCAGCTCATGGATTCGCACGCCAACACAGTCTGTGAAATTGCAAAATCAATTTCTGTTTCCCCATTTTCACGCCGCACCAATAGTTTGGTCACATGGCCCATACCGATTTGTTCCAGCAGGCGGCGGAGTTCAGGTTGGAACACAATCAAAAGCGCCATCCAACTCAAATTGTTAATCCTGCCCATAACATAGCTAATCGTATTTAAATGGGCGGTTGACGCGACAATTTGCGCCACCATTAAAATTAAAATGCCTTTGACCAGCCGCTCCGCACTGGTATTGCGCAAAAAACGTAGCAGATGATAAATAATAAATGCGATGATAATAATGTCAATCAGGTCAGTGATGGAACCATTTTTGACATACAGCCAATATTTTTCCCAAAAATCCATTTGTCACACCCATATATTCTTCAAATATTCCATAAGCCCTTGCTTCCCCAGATGATACGCCAATACGGGGAAAAGCGATAATGCTATTTTACCATATTTCCGCCGGGCTGTGAATAGATTTCACTGACTTTTCACAATTTCTGAAGGATCTCACAAAGTTTATCACAAAAATCCCGGATTTCTGTGCGTGTGTTAAAAGGACTAAAAGAAATACGCACTGTGCCAGTATCCAACGTACCCGCGGACTGGTGCGCCAGTGGTGCGCAGTGTAGCCCTGCCCGCACACATATCCCATATTCCGCCAAGCATTCCGCAATGGTTTCACTGGCAATGCCGCTGTGCCTAAAAGATAACACCCCACCCTGCCGGATGCTTTCGGATGCTGTAAAGGTTTCGATGCCTGCTATCCCTGCAAGGCTTTCCGCCATGATTTCCCGCAGCCGCCGTTCCTGCCGCCCTGCCCTGCCGCCTTCCCGCAGGATATACCGCAGCCCAGCTGCCAACCCAGCAATCCCTGGCACATTGGGTGTGCCGCTTTCAAAGCGGTCTGGCAATAACTGCGGCTGTTTCAATTCGGCGGACAGGCTTCCTGTGCCGCCCTGCATCAGCGGGCGTTTCAATTTGTCAGAACAAATCAGCAGCATACCAGTGCCTTGCGGGCCAAGCAGCCCTTTATGCCCAGGCATACAAATTGCCGCGGCAGACCGCAAACGTTTTGCATTGATTTCTATTGCGCCTGCTGATTGGGATGCATCGACAATCATAGGAATCCCTGCATCCGCAAGCAGGCTGTCCAAAGCCTCCAGCGGGATAATTCCACCAAACACATTGGACATATGATTCATAATAAACAAGTTTGCGCCGTTTTCCAGCGCATGACGTGCCGCTCGAAGCAGCCCTTCCGCATCAAATGGCGCGCTGTGCATCACTTCATATGGGATACCGCGCTCCTCCAGTGGGCGTACAACCGAATTGTGTTCATAACCTGTAATGGCAGCATGAGTCTGCGCATCTGTTAGCGCATGGATTGCTTGGTTGAGTGCATGGGTCGCGTTCATTGTGAAAATAACCTGTTCTGGCGCTTCCAAGCCAAACAGGCGCACCGCAAGCTCCCGGCATTCATAAACAAGCTCTCCTGCCCGCAGGGCAGGGCGGTGCCCAGAACGCCCATAACCCCCAGCACGCTGCATAGCAGCTTGCATTTCCCAATAAACTTCGTGCGGCTTTTGCAGGGAAGTTGCCGCATTGTCAAAATAAATCATAATCCCCTCCTGTCGCACATATCATCATACTCATAAATGCGGGATGGGCAAAAATTTTTTTCCTGCATCCGCCTGCGCGCATTAAATAGGTCACCCGCCCGGATACGTACCCCCCATGCACAGGAATTATCGATTTTATCCCGCGGTGGTTTGCGCAGCGTGCCGCCCACCCCCGCACCCTCAAGCAGCCGGACGCATTTTAATGCTTCGGTCTGCGAATGGCATACAATCATTGCTCTTCTCATGCAAGTGCTCCTCCTTATTGTGGTTCTCTTTTATGCTATGCACGCCATGGCGCAATTGCGAAAACCTGATGGGATGTAACGGCTGAAAATAAATATTTGACGAATCCCCCCAAACTGACTATAATAATCATGAAAAAAAGAATCCCATAAAGGAGGAGGATAATTATGGATTTCCATACCATACAAGTGCGTACTTCTTTTCTGTCCGTACTGCGCAGCCTGGCAGGAAAACCGATTATCACTGCATATAAAAAAGTTTTACAATCGCTTTCACAAGATGTTTTCACTTTTGGTGAAGCATATGGGGCACTTTGTGAACGGATTTATCAATTTGGGGATGCTGGTACACGTATCCTGCACCTTGTCCAATGTGACAGCAATGTGCTGACCGCTACACTGGAACATCCCTCCCAGCAAGTGCTGGACGCAACAACCAGCGATTTACAAACTTTATCCGCGATGCTGTCGCTTAGCGGCGAAGATTTTTTAAACCAGGCACAAACCGCTTTTCCAAACGATAAAGCTGCCCTTGCGGGGCTTCCTGTTTTCCCCGCAGGCAAGCCGCTGCCATTTCAAACTGGCACAGAACTTGCCGCTTATTATCGTGAAAATGGCTATGGGTATTTTGCAAAGGCATCTTTCTTTACAATCAGCAAAAATAGAGAAATTCTTGCCATCGAGCAGCCAGACCCCATCCGCTTGCATGATCTGAAAGGCTATGCTCGTCAAAAAGAACAGGTTATCACCAATACACTCGCTTTCCTGGAAAAACGCCCAGCGAATAATATCCTGCTTTATGGCGACAAAGGCACTGGTAAATCTTCCACAGTCAAAGCTGTTGTCAATGAATATGCCAGCCGCGGACTTAAAATTGTGGAATTATCACCCAACCAGGTGAATGCCTTTCCGATGCTTTGCGCAGAAGCTGCCCGTAGTCCTTATCGCATTATTATTTTTATGGATGACCTTTCATTTGACGTCGAAGATGAAAACTTTGCCGCATTAAAGGCATTTATTGAAGGTGGATTGTCCGGTATGCCGGATAACCTTATCCTATATGCCACTTCCAACCGCCGCCATCTGGTGCGTGAAAGTTTTTCTGCCCGCCAAGGTGATGATATCCATATCCGTGATACGTTGGAAACCATTACATCCTTATCTGACCGTTTTGGGCTGGAAATCACGTTCTCTGTACCAGATAAAGATGAATACTTGTCTATTGTCCATCAGCTTGCCGATGAATATGGCTTAAAAATGCCTGCGGAAGAACTTTCCCTGCTGGCGGAACGCTTTGCTCTCCGCCGCAATGGACGTTCTCCACGCACAGCACGCCAATTTATCAGCCATCAGCTTACCCTGCAATCCTAAAAAAACATCAAAAAAAACCCATGCCGCAGTTTGTTTGCAGCGTGGGATTTTTTTATTTGCCCAGCAAAATATCGTCCATCTTTGGGAACAATCTTTGTAGTTTCCCCGTCTATAAAAATAGATAGGAGGTACCATATTATGATGAAAAAATTTTTTCTGCTTTATTGCATCCCCGCTTTTTTATTGCTCTCCGCCTGCGGGGAACCTGCCCAAAGCAAAGAAAATATTGCAAAAATCCCACCAGCAGACACATCAGCTGTTACAAGTGCGCCGCAGCACAGCCATACACAGCCTACAGAGGATAATACCATTGCGCATGAAGCAACAGGGTATTGCGGCAATACCGTGACAACTGTCACCCGCAAAACACCGGAAGAACCGCTGGAACTTACTTTTTGGGGGAGTGATTCGGTCGCCTTGACCGATTTGCTGCGCTATTTGGATTACCATGAAGATATCTGCCGCTGCCTGCCGGAATACAATGTTGACACGGAATTTGGTATGGGTTATGGCATCAACTTAACCGAAAGCTATGCCCGATATGATGGAAAACAAGTTTCGCTGACTGCGGAACAGGTGCAGACCATCCAAAATATTTTAAACCGGCAATCCACAGGAGAATAAGCCTCATTTGGGGACAACAACAAGATGTGGATACGCAATGTCAACGCCTTCCGCTTCACAGCGTTCTTTGATGGATTTCAGCAAATCACTGCGCATGGCAAATGACGTACTATTGTC
Source organism: uncultured Butyricicoccus sp. (assembly GCA_910584935.1). Taxonomy (GTDB): domain Bacteria; phylum Bacillota; class Clostridia; order Oscillospirales; family Butyricicoccaceae; genus Butyricicoccus_B. The sequence goes on from CAJUDU010000012.1 coordinate 43,907, forward strand.
ACGCGCCCAAAGCTGCGCACGGATGACCACAGCGGAATCTGCCAATTCCTGCACACGAATAACCACGGGCGGGGCACCATCTTTTTGTTCCTGCGCAGTGCGGTAATCAAAATAATCCGGATGGCTGGTAATTTCCTCCCGTATAATCTGCATGGCGTGTTCAATATCTGATTCATAAGTAATGCCAACATCCAGCATTAAGCACACTTTATTTTCAGTATGGTTCGCGTTTTCAATAATTGCGCTGTTCATGGTGTCATTTGGGATGATAATGCGTTTATTTTCAATGGTGCGGATAATGGTATGCCGTAAAGTGATTTCCTCCACTGTGCCAGATACGCCGCTGGATACCACATTGACAACATCCCCAATGCCAAACGGCTTAAAAACCAGGATAATCACCCCACTGATGATTGCACCCATGGCTTCCTGTGAAGCAAGCCCAATGACCACAGCAAGCACGCCGCCTGCGGCAAAAAGTTTATTCATGCCAACCGCCAACGGCGGGATATTGCTGACAATTACAGCAAATCCCGTGAAATAAATTGCGCCAAGCGCCAAATACCGCAAATACGCAAATGCTGTTGCTGCAGGGTTGCCAATTGCCAGCATTTTTTGCAGTGTGCGCCTGAAAAACCGGTTTGTCAGCCTAACAGCAATCGCGCATATCAGCACTGTAATCGCAATGCTCATCACGGTCACCGCAATGCCGCCCAGCTTTGTCTGTGAAAATTCATCAATGCGTTCCATCACGGATTGCGGAACGACTTCATCTACAACAGTTTCAACCACATCACCAACTGTACTGACAGCATTTTCATCCATGGCTGAACTTGCTGCATCCTGACCCATATCCACACTCCTTTCCCCTGCACGAAGGAGGGCAGTTTTTATGCTGCCCTCCTGTTTTTTACAGCTTATTATTTTATGCGCAAGCTCTGTAGGATATGCTTAGTAAGCAACACCCCAAACAATCATTTTTTTTGCAGGCTTGCCACAGATGGGGCAAACTTCCCCCAAGTTTTCCTGCTCCAGCGGCATACACCGTGAGGACATCCCTGCTTCTTCCTTCACCTTTTCTTCACAGGCAAGTTCCCCACACCACATGGATTTGACAAAACCAGTATGGTTTTTCGCGGTTTCCTTCATTTCATCGAAAGTTTTCACCGTATACGTATGTTCTTCACGGTTTTTCAGCGCTTTTTGATACAGCGCGTCTTGGATTTCATCCAGCAGCTTTGGTACTGCCACGGCGAGATCTTCAAATTTTACCACAGTTTTTTCGCGGTTGTCACGGCGGACAAGGACACATTGCCCGTTTTCAATATCACGCGGACCAACTTCCAAACGCAGCGGGAAACCTTTCATTTCATATTCTGCAAACTTCCAGCCAGGACTGTTTTCAGAAAGGTCAATTTTTGCGCGTACACCAGCAGCCTTGATGGTTTGCAGCAATTCCTGTGCTTTTTCGGTGACACCCGGCTTATGGGACGCAATTGGGATCACAACCAGCTGGAATGGTGCAATTTTAGGCGGCAGAACCAGCCCTTCATTATCACCATGGGTCATAATAATCGCGCCAATCAAACGGGTAGATGCGCCCCAGGAAGTCTGGTGCATATACTGGAGTGTGTTATTCTTATCGGTGTACTGCATATCAAACGCCCGCGCAAAGCCATCGCCAAAATAATGGGAGGTACCTGACTGCAATGCCTTGCCATCGTGCATCATGGCTTCAATAGTATAAGTTTCCACAGCGCCCGCAAAACGTTCCTTATCGGTTTTCTGCCCTTTGACCACAGGCACTGCCAGATATTCTTCGCACAATTTTGCATAAATGTTCAGCATCTGCATGGTTTCCTGCCGTGCTTCGGCTTCTGTGGCGTGTACAGTATGCCCTTCCTGCCACCAGAATTCACGGCTGCGCAGGAATGGGCGGGTTGTCTTTTCCCAGCGCACAACACTGCACCATTGGTTATACAGCTTGGGCAAATCACGCCAGGAACGAACAGTTTTTGCATAATGTTCACAGAAAAGGGTTTCTGATGTTGGGCGGACACAAAGACGTTCTTCCAGCTTTTCCGAACCGCCATGGGTCACCCATGCCACTTCCGGGGCAAACCCTTCTACATGATCTTTTTCACGCTGGAGCAGGGATTCCGGGATAAAAAGCGGCATTGCTACATTTTCATGCCCGGTTTCTTTAAACATATCATCCAATGCTTTTTGGATATTTTCCCATAACGCCTGGGCATATGGGCGCATAATGACGCAGCCTTTGACCGAAGAATAATCAATCATTTCTGCCTTTTTTACAATGTCAGTATACCACTGGGCAAAATCAACATCCATTGATGTGATTTCACTGACCAGCTTTTTCTTATCTGCCATTTCCATCACCTTTTATTAGAATTTATTGTAAAGGAGTTTTTGTTTTATGAACCTGTATGGATCATTTTTTGTCAAGCCGAATGCGCATGAACGCATTGAAACAGTGATTCATCTGCAAGCAGACCGCCGCCCTGCTCTGCTTGGCACTGTACTTGGCGGCAATGGGCAGCCGGTTGAGGATGCACTTGTCACAGTTTACCGCTCCGGCGGCGCCCAGCAGCCAGATTTACCTGTTGGGGCGCTTTATACTGATGCACTTGGACGGTTCGCCTTTGGCCCCTTGGAAGCAGATGAGTTATATCAGGTGCAGGTGTTCCGGCGTGAGGATATCTCCCGCACACTGGAACAGCCGCTCCCCTGACCACGCCATATTTTAGCGCAGTTTATTTTTTACTTCATAAGCGAGTTTTTCAATAAATTCATCCAGCGGCATAACCGTTGTTTTGCCATCGCGGCGGTCACGTACTGCCACAGCGCCAGATTCCTGTTCCTTATCGCCGAGCACAAGCATATATGGAATGCGTTCAAGCTGGGCTTCACGGATTTTGTAGCCAATTTTTTCATTGCGCGCATCCATTTCTACGCGGAACCCATTTTCTTCAAGGCGTGCCTTGACCATGTCGGCATAATCGCGGTTGCGGTCAGTCATGGTCATGGTTTTGACTTGTACAGGGGCAAGCCAAGTCGGGAACGCACCTGCAAAATGTTCGGTCAAAATGCCGATAAAGCGTTCAATTGAACCGAATACAACACGATGAATCATAACCGGACGATGTTTTTGGTCATCTGCGCCGGTATATTCGAGTTCAAAGCGTTCCGGCATTTGGAAATCGAGCTGGATGGTGCCGCATTGCCAGGTGCGTCCCAGGCAATCTTCCAGATGGAAGTCAATCTTTGGCCCATAAAATGCGCCGTCACCTTCATTGATTTCAAACGGCTTGCCCATTTCATTAAGCGCTGCTTTCAGCGCGTTGGTTGCCATTTCCCAGTCCTCAATTTCACCCATATGGTCTTCCGGCATGGTGGAAAGTTCAATATGATATGGGAACCCAAACAGGCTGTAAACCTCGTCAATGAGTTTGACAACACCTACAATTTCATCTTTAATCTGCTCACGTGTCATAAAAATATGGGCATCATCCTGGTTAAAGCAGCGCACACGCATCAGCCCATGTAAAGCACCAGACATTTCATGGCGGTGTACTAACCCAATTTCACCGCAGCGCAGCGGCAAGTCGCGATAAGAATGCGGCTGGTTTTTATACACCAGCATACCACCAGGACAGTTCATCGGCTTGATTGCAAAATCTTCCTCATCGATGACGGTGGTATACATATTATTTTTATAATGCCCCCAGTGACCGGAACGCTCCCACAGGGCACGGTTCAACATAATCGGGGTGGAGATTTCCTGATAACCCGCTTTGCGATGAATTTCACGCCAATAATCAATCAAGGTATTTTTCAGCACCATGCCCTTTGGCAGGAAGAATGGGAATCCTGGACCTTCATCCATCAGCACAAACAAGCCCAGTTCTTTACCAAGTTTGCGATGGTCACGCTTTTTGGCTTCTTCAATGCGGGTCAAATAGGCGTCCAGCTCATCCTTTTTGGGAAAAGCAGTGCCATAAATGCGCTGGAGCATTTTTCGGTTAGAATCGCCACGCCAGTAGGCGCCTGTCGCACTGGTCAGCTTAATCGCGTTGCCTTTGACGCGCCCCGTGGTATCCAAATGCGGTCCCGCACATAAATCCGTAAAATCGCCCTGTTTATAGAATGAAATGGTTGCATCCTCGGGCAAATCGTTAATCAGTTCAACCTTATATGGTTCCTGTCGTTCTTCCATAAATTTCACAGCCTCTTCACGCGGCAATTCAAACCGTTCCAAAGGCAGTTTTTCTTTACAGATTTTTTTCATTTCAGCTTCAAGCGCATCCAAATGTTCCTGTGTAAAGGAAAATGGTGCATCAAAGTCATAATAAAAGCCATTTTCAATGGATGGGCCAATGGCAAGTTTGACTTCCGGATACAGGCGTTTCACCGCCTGCGCCAAAATATGAGATACCGTATGGCGGTAGGTATCGCGGTATTCCGGGTTTTCAAATGTATATTTGTTTTCTTCTG